>JACOYR010000002.1 GCA_016181765.1 Parcubacteria group bacterium
AAACAAGGCTACGCTAGGAGTACTATGGCCGATGTCAAAGAACTTCTAAAAATCATTGACGAGGAAAAACTGAAAGTGGACCGCGACCTCCTTCGCCTGGCGTTTGAATTCGCGCAAGAAGCGCACCAAGGCAGAGCGCGCAAGAACGGGGAGCCCTACATCAACCACCCCTTTGAAACGGCAAAGACCCTGGCGCGGTATCATTTGGACCAGGACACCATCATCGCGGGACTCTTGCACGACGTGCCCGAAGACACGGACAAAACACTCGCGGAGGTGCGCAAAGAATTCGGCAAAGACGTGGCAGGCCTGGTGGAGGGCATCACCAAGCTCGGCAAATTGAAATACCGCGGCATTGAGCGGTACATAGAAAATCTGCGGAAAATGTTCGTTGCCATGGCCTCGGACATCCGCGTCATCTTCATCAAATTCGCGGACCGCCTGCACAACCTAAAAACCTTGGACGCGCTGGAGCCCGAAAAGCGTGAGCGCATTGCGCGCGAAACCCTGGAAATCTACGCCCCTATCGCAAACCGGCTCGGTATCTGGCAGCTCAAGGGCAAGCTTGAGGACCTCTCGTTCAAGCACCTCTACCCCGCGGAGTACGAAAGCCTCAAGCAAGCGCTTGATAAAAATTTCAAAGAGCGCGACGAGGTGCTCAACGCCATGTGCGCGAGAATCGGAGCTGAACTCAAAAAAGAACGCATGAAAGTCGTGGAAATTTCCGGCCGCACCAAGGACATGTGGAGCCTGTACAACAAGCTGCAGACCCACAACAACGAAATGCACCGCGTCCATGATATCATAGCGCTCCGCGTGGTGGTGCCCACCATTGCGGACTGCTACCGGACCCTGGGGATCATCCATAACCAGTGGAAGCCCCTGCCGAACCGGTTCAAGGACTTCATTGCCCAGCCCAAGCCCAACGGCTACCAGTCCGTGCACACCACCATTTTCTGCGACCGCGGCAAAACCATTGAGGTGCAGATCAAAACCCCTGCCATGCACCACGCCGCGGAGTACGGCATTGCCGCGCACTGGCACTACGACGAGCGCGGCTCCATCAAGCTGGATAAGACATTAGACTGGGTGCAGGAGCTTTCCAAGTGGCAGCAGGAAATAAAAGACAGCGGCGAGTACCTGGATTCGCTCAAACTTGACGTGTTCGGGGACCGGATTTTCGTGTTCACCCCAAAGGGGGACGTGATTGATTTGCCCGAAAACTCAACGCCCGTTGATTTCGCGTACCACATCCACACCCAGATCGGCGACAAGGCCGGAGCGGCGCGCGTCAATAACCAGATGGCATCGCTTGATACGCCCTTAAAGAGCGGGGACATGGTTGAAATCATCGTGGAGCGCTCCCGAAAAGGCCCGAACCGCGACTGGCTCAAGTTCGTAAAAACACGGGCAGCGCGCGACAAGATCAAAGCAAAAGCGCCCCGGGGGCTCTGGGGAACCATCGCAAGCCTGCGGGAGAAGCGGTAATGCCGCGGCGTGGATCCCTCGGGAATACTCGGGATAGGCTCAAGCGGCCGCGGCGCTTTACGCGCTACTCCGCGGATTCATCCCCCATCAATTTCGCGACCAGGCCGGGGAGCTCCTTGGGATCGTAGAACTCAATGGCAATGACCCCCGTGTTTTTCCCTTTTCTGCCGATGGAAACGCGCGTGCCCAAAAGCTCGGTGAGCGCGCGCTCATAGGCCTCTATGTTCGGGTCCTTGGACACGGTGCGCGTGTGCCGGTTCACCTCAACCTTGCGCGCCTCCTGGGTGGCGTCTATGATGGAGAGCCGTTCCGCGAGAATCTTTCTGAAGAGCGCCATGCGCTTTGCATCGTCATGCACCTCCAAAATGGCGCGGCCGTGCCCCGCGTTGATTTTGCGCTCGGAAAGCGCGAGCTGGATTTCCGAGGGCAGGCCCAGAAGCCGGAGGGCGTTGGAAATGAGCGGCCGGGTCTTGCCCATGCGGTCCGCAATCTGCTGGTGCGTTAACCCGAACTCGTCGTTGAGCTTCTGGTAAGATTCCGCCTCCTCAATGGGGTTTAGGTCCGAGCGCTGGATATTCTCAATAAGCGCAATCTCCAAGCGCTCAAGCTCGCCTGACTTGCGGATGATGGCGGGCACGGTTTTCAAGCCCCCAAGCTTTGAGGCGCGCAAGCGCCGTTCCCCGGCAATCAGCTCATACTGGCCGCTCGCATCCCGCACCACAACGAGCGGCTGGATGATGCCGTGCTCACGAATGGACTGGGCCAGGCGTTCCAATTCTTCCTGGTTAAAATGCTTGCGCGGCTGGTGCCGGTTGGAAACGATTGCTCCAACCGGAATTTCAACAACAGCTGATTGCGCGGCTCCCGCTTCAACTGAAGCGTCGCCGACGACGTGCTGGTTCGCAAGCGTCTGGAGAGCAGCCTTTGATTTGCTCGGAATGAGCGAGCCCAAGCCCCGCCCGAGCCCGTGGTTTTGTTTTTTCATAGATGATAGGGAGGGGCCATATGACCCCGACACTTAAAAGTGCGCATGCAGTTCCAGAATCTCCCGGGCCAGGCGCTCGTACGCCTTAGCGCCCTTTGAGCCGGGGTCATAGTGCAGAATTGATTTGCCGAATGAGGGCGCTTCCGTGAGCCGCACGTTGCGCGGAATCACGCTGCGGAAAATCTTGTCCGGAAAGTACTGGTACAACTCATGCATCACCTGCTCCGAGAGCTTCTGGCGCGAGTCGTACATGGTGAGCACCGCTCCCAGCACTTTGACTTCGGGCTTGATGTTCTCCTGGATCAGGCTGATGGTGTTCATGAGCTGCCCCAGGCCCTCCAAGGCAAAGTACTCTGCCTGCACGGGTATGAGAATTTCGTCTGCCGCAACCAGGCCGTTGATGGTGAGAAGCCCCAGGCTGGGCGGAGAATCAATGATGATGTAGTCAAACTCGTGGCGCACCTGGTCTATCACGTCCAATAATCTGAATTCCCTGCGGTCCACGTTCACGAGTTCAACCGAGGCTCCGGCGAGCGCGTTCGTGGCCGGGGCCACCTTGAGGCCGTCCAGATCATGGGCCTGGATGATGGAGCGCAGATCCGTTTCCCCGCTCAACACCTCGTACAATCCCCGTTCCAGCTCTTTGTGCTCAATGCCAATGCCGCTCGTGGCGTTTGCCTGGGGATCAAGGTCAACAAGCAGCACGTATTTCCCTAAAGCCGCAAGGTACACCGCCAAGTTAATGGACGTGGTTGTCTTGCCGACCCCGCCTTTCTGGTTAATGACCGAAATGACACGTGCCATATCGGATATTATACAATGAACGAGATGCTTTGACAATGCGGGGTGATTGGTTTAAAATCTAAACGTCCCCTGTATTCCCCCTCCTCGTATTGAGGAGGGGGCAAGGGGGTGGTTAAAACAAGCCGGAGTGATGTAACTGGTAAACATGCACGACTCAAAATCGTGTGACCGCAAGGTCGTGAGGGTTCGACTCCCTCCTCCGGCACCATATTTGACGGTACCCATGAAAAACGAAGTTGAGGCAACGTTTCTCTCGGTCAATAGAGATGCGGTGCGGAATAAACTTAAGGCAGCCGGGTTTGAGTTAAAAACTCCGGAGTATGTGATGCGCAGAAAAACCTTTGATTTTTCCCGCGTTGCGCCGGGAAAGAACAAGTGGGGGCGCGTCCGCCAGGAATCCGACAAAGTTACCGTGACGATTAAAGAAATCCGCGGCTCGGGCATCAACGATGTGTATGAAGTTGAGCTTGTGGTCAATGACTTTGATACTGCGGTATCCTTTTTTGAAGCATGTGGCGTTCCTGTAAAATCATTCCAGGAAAATATGCGCGAAGTGTGGAAGCGCAATGGGGTGGAGGTCATGATTGACACGTGGCCCGGGCTGAATCCATTTGTGGAAATTGAAGGGGCAGATGAAACAGTCGTGCGAGAAACATCCAAGGAACTAGGATTTGATTTTGAGCAAGGGGTTTTTGGCAGTGTTGATCTGATATACGAAAAAGAGCTTGGCATACCGACCAAGGCCATTGACCGCATGCCGGAAATCACCTTTGCGCATCCGCCAAAAAAAAACGCCGCATGAGGCAACAATAACAGCGCCGCGTACCTGTACAAAAAACACCTGGCCGATTCGGCCAGGTGTTTTTTGGTAGCGGGGGAGGGATTCGAACCCTCAACCTCCAGGTTATGGGCCTGGCGAGCTGCCATTGCTCTACCCCGCGTCGTGGTAGCGGGGGTCGGGATCGAACCGACGACCTGAGGCTTATGAGTCCTCCGCTCTAACCAACTGAGCTACCCCGCCGTAAATGTACCTCTATACATATACCACAGCCTATTTAAAAAATCAAGCATTCCTGGTATACTAGGCACATATGTACATCACGGTCCACGCGGCAGCCGGAGCCGCACTCGGCACATTCACGGCACATCCGCTCTTCGCGTTCATCGCGGGATTCATTTCCCACCTCGTGCTGGACATGATTCCGCACGGAGACGAGACCATCAAAAAATGGAAACTCTTCAGGACCGTGCGGCTGCGCATTGCCGCGGCCGCCTTGCTTGACCTTATCGGCGTGGTGCTCTCACTCCTGTTTTTAGTAAACAACGCGGATTTGCGATTCCTGCCCGGCATGCTCGCCGGCATGGCAGGCGGAATTGCGCCGGACGCCCTGTGGGGATTCCACGAGCTTACGGGCACGCCCCTCCTCAATGCGTACCGCGCATGGCACAGCAAGGGGCACGATTTCATCACCACAAAAAAAATCACTCTGTTCCAGGGATTCCTGGTGCAGCTTCCGCTCCTCGCAGTGTTCCTCTGGTTTGCTGTTTCCCGCTAGGAGCGGTAGTTGGGCGCCTCTTTGGTGATCTGGATATTGTGCGGGTGCGATTCGCGCGTTCCCGCAGACGTAACTTTGATGAACTCCGCTTTTTGGTGGAGTTCATTGATGTTGGCCGCGCCCAGGTACCCCATGCCGCTCCGGATGCCGCCCGCGAGCTGGTGCACCACGTCTTTTAAGCGCCCGCGGTACGGAATCACGCCCTCAATGCCTTCGGGAACCAATTTTGACTTCTCGCGCACCTTGCCCTGGCCGTACCGATCCGCCGACCCCCCTCCCATGGCGCCCATGGAACCCATGCCGCGGTAGGATTTGTACTGCTTCCCGTCCACTTCAATAATTTCCCCGGGGGCTTCGGCCGTGCCCGCGAACAAGCTGCCGAGCATTACGCAGTCAGCCCCGGCGCCGAGCGCTTTGATAATATCTCCCGAATACTTGATGCCGCCATCCGCAATCACGGGCACGTCCTTGTTTTTGCCGCGGCCGCGCGCTACTTCAATGATTGCGGTGATCTGCGGCACCCCGATTCCCGCCACAATGCGCGTGGTGCAAATAGACCCCGGTCCCATGCCCACCTTGATGGCGTCAGCCCCTGCTTTGATGAGAGCTCGGGCTGCTTCTGCGGTTGCGATGTTGCCGGCAATGACATCAATCCCTCTAAACGCTTTGTCCGCTTTGAGGGCGCGAACCATCTCAATCACGCCCAAGGAGTGCCCGTGTGCCGTATCAACCACAATCACATCAACTTTAGCTTTTGCCAGCTCCCGCGCGCGGGAGAGCGCATTCTCTCCGGCACCGATCGCGGCCCCAACCAAATAAGGGCGTGATTTTGTTCCGGCCCGTTTGGCGCGCTTCACCTCAAGCGCCTGGTCGTGAATGGAGAGGTTGCGGTGGATGATGCCCATGCCCCCGAGCCGCGCAAGCTCAATGGCGAGCCTGGATTCGGTCACCGTGTCCATGGGCGCGCTCAAGAGCGGAATGGCTGCCCCTATATTTCTGGAAATCCGCGCGGAAAGGCTCGCAGACGCGGGCAAAATCTCCGAATACCGGGGCAGGAGGAGCACGTCATCAAAGGTTAACGCCTCTTTCATATGGTGCTATACTAGCATCCTATGAAGCACATTGCAATTATTGATTTCGGGTCCCAGTACGCGCACCTGATTGCCCGCAGAATCCGTGAACTGGGGGTACTCTCCAAGATATACCCGTCCGACATTTCCGCCCAAGAACTCAAGGACGATGTGATCGGGATCATTCTTTCCGGAGGGCCGCAGTCCGTGTATGGCTCTGCGTCCCCAAAAGTTGATGCCGCGATTTTTGATTTGGGAGTTCCGGTCCTGGGCCTGTGCTACGGCCACCAGCTCATGGCGCACATACTTGGCGGCGCGGTTGCGCCGGGAGCGGTGCGCGAGTACGGCAGGGCGCATGTTGCTGTGCATGATGCGCAGACCCTTCTTTCCGGCGTGCCTTCGTCAACGGTGTGGATGAGCCACGGGGACTCAGTGACAAAACTTCCGGAAGGATTTGCCGCAATCGGCGAAACATCCGACTGCCCCATTGCCGCCATGGCGAACCCTGAAAAAAATTTTTACGGCCTGCAGTTCCACCCGGAAGTGCGCCACACGGAGCACGGCGTCGCGATACTGAAAAATTTCGTGTACGCAATCTGCCGCGCCGAAAAAAACTGGAACGTGGAAAACATGATAGACGGCATCATCGCAGCCATCAAAAAAACGGTTGGATCAAGGAACGTGTTTCTCCTGGTTTCGGGGGGCGTTGACTCAAGCGTTGCGTTCGCGTTGCTCACCAGAGCATTGGGCAAGGAGCGCGTGTATGGCTTGTACATTGATACGGGCTTCATGCGCTTAAACGAATCAGAAGAAATCCAAGCAAGCCTCAAAAAAGCGGGATTTGAGAATCTGCATGTGCTTGATGCGCGCGAAACGTTCTATGAACGGCTGAAAGGCGTCTGCGGCCCGGAAGAAAAACGAAAAATCATAGGGCAAACGTTTCTTGACGTAAAAGACCGGGCTGCGGAAAAACTGAACTTGAATCCGGATGAATGGATGCTGGGCCAGGGAACGATCTACCCTGATACCATTGAGACGGGCGGCACAAAGCACGCAGACACCATCAAGACGCACCACAACCGCGTGGACGCGGTCCAGAAGCTCCTTTCCGAGGGGAAAGTGATTGAACCCATTGCGGACTTTTACAAAGATGAGGTGCGCGCCATTGGCGCGCTCCTCGGGCTTCCGCATGGCATGATTAACCGGCACCCCTTTCCCGGGCCCGGACTCGCCATCCGCATCTTATGCCATAATGCGCTCCCACGCGATGATAAGATTGCTTCGCCTGCGGCTCGCAATGACACGTATGACGTCCTGCCCATCCAGTCCGTTGGCGTGCAGGGCGACAACCGGACCTATGCGCACCCCGCTGTTTTGACCGCATCAAATCCCCCCCTGCCCGAGGGGGGGACAAAGGGGGGGTGGGAGTGGGAAGAGCTTGACGCAATCGCAAGCGCAATCACCAACAAAGAAAAAACAATCAACCGCGTGCTCCTACTTCTGAACCCGGCCGGCGAATCCGTGTTCCGGCTTCCGAACGAAGCGCGCACCCTGACTCCGAACCGCACTAAGCTGCTGCAAAAAATTGACGCAATCGTGCACCAGGAAATAACAGATGCCGGGCTGTATGATGACATCTGGCAGTTTCCGGTAGCGCTTATCCCTGTGGGACACAAACACTTTGAATCAATCATCCTGCGGCCCGTGGAAAGCCAGGAGGCCATGACCGCGCGTTTTTACCGCATGCCCCAAGCGGTGCTCGCCCGCATCACCGAAAAAATCCTCGCAACTGGAACAGTTGATTACATCTTCTACGACATCACCAACAAGCCCCCCGGAACCATTGAGTGGGAGTGATTTTGACATTTATCCCACTGCCCTGTATCATCTAAGAAACCATGGAATCTCCGGACCACATCATAGCATCCCTCAAAACCCAGGCAAACCTCGGGACGGATGCGAGCGGGCACTCGCGGCACGCCGTGAGCAATCCAGCCGGAAAGCGCGTATTGGTCCACAATGCGCCTTTTTTGTTTACCTGCGATGAGTTTGAAAAGATCAGCATCAAGATACGCCACTCCGTGGTGATAGAGGGCGATACCATTGTTGACGTGCTCCCCGCGGACCGCGTGAACCCGAACAACTTTGACGCGGTGTACGACGCGGGCAAGCGCGGCGGCATCGTGCTCACTCCGGGACTCATCAACACGCACAGCCACATCCACATGTACCTTATGCGGTCAGCCATGATGCTTGATGAGGGCGAGAGCATTGATGAAACTATTGACGCAATGGCGCGCTGGCAGCGGCACGAAACCGACGAATCCTACACCATTGCCGGAATCGGCGACCTCACAGAACAGCAAAAGCACGGCATCACCGCCACGCTCACGCACGGCCCGAGTTTTTCGGCCGCGGAAATCGCGGCCGAGGCGTGCGGCCACAACCTCGTTAATGCGGTGTCCGCGGTGTCAAACTCAAGGCCTGAAAACACGCCAGAAATGGTCGCGCAGCTGTTCCAAGAAAAACGGGCGCACCACTCAACTCCGGCCATAGCCCTCCACTACCTCTACAAAACACCCGAAGAAACGCTGCGAAAAGTGCGCGCCGTCATGGACGATCATGCGGCGTTGCTGACGTTCCATATGTCCGAGTCAGAGCGCGTAACGGCCGAAACGGTGCGCGCGCACGGGGTGCGCGAAACCGAACTGCTAAAAAAATACGGGCTCCTCAACAGCCATTCGCTCGCCTCGCACGTGCTCCACGTGCATGACGAGGAGATCAGCCGGCTCGTGGAGCACCGGGTCGGCATCGCGCATTTGCCCACCTCAAACGTGATCCATAAGAGCGGCACCTTCAAATTCTGGGCGTTTGACGAAAGGGGCGGGGCGCCGTACGTTTCGCTCGGCACGGACTCCGTGGTATCAAAAAACAGGCTGGACATCCTCACCGAGGCGTACCAGACCCGCATCACGCACCTCTATGAGCGCACCGTCAAGTTCAGCTCCCTCTTTAAAATGATGACCGTAAACGGCGGCCGCGTCCTGCACATGCCCGATCGGGGCAGGATTATAAAGGGAGCGAAAGCGGACATCGCGTTCTGGAAACTCAAAGACCGCGGGGCCATCCCGTACGACGAAGAGAATCCCGTCACCCTTCTTGGCAACATTATCACGCACGGCGGCCGCTACGTCCGGGACCTCATGATAGGCGGCCGCTTTGTCATCAAAGACCGCAGGCACCAGCTCATTGACGAAAGCAAACTGCTCTCGGAAACGCAAGCGGCGCACATGGCCATGCGCAAGCGGGTGCGCGCCCAAAACGCTTAGGCGGCGAGAAGGATAATGACGGCAATCACAATCACCACCGCGACAATCGGCAAAATCATCTTGAGTGATGATTTTTTTTCTTCCCCTCCCATGGATGCTGCGGGATTTGGTTGAGCCTGCTCGCGCATGCCCTGGTCCTGCGGCATCTCCTGGTTTGAAGCGTCCATAGTATTGGCTTACTGGTAAATTGCTGACGTGTCAAAGTTCACGCCCACTGATTCAAGCGCGACTTCTGCGCCCGTGCCCGGATCAATGCCGTACACCTCAACGGTTCCCCGGTCCGTTGCCTGGAACACGAACGAAATCAGCACCCCGAACGGGCCGCCGCCCTCCGGCACGCGAGTCTCTTCGCTGATCACCACGTCTCCGGCCGGGTTTTTGACGCGGACGTACACAACACCCCCGGCGAGCGCATCTGCCTCGCCTCCGACCAAAAATGGTGATTTGAGCACCTGGCCCTCCTGGGGGCTGGTGAGCCGGATTGCGCCCGGGCCTTGGACAGTATCGGAAATCGGAATCCGATCGCTTCCGGGCTTTGTTCCTGTGGTATTGGTTTGGGAAGCGCCCGTGCATCCGGCTCCGGTAAAGGCGAGCGCCGCAAGCGCGAGTGCTATAGATCGTTTTTGCATATGTTATTTGGGCAGTGCGCCGATGAGTATGGGAGTGCCGGGGCGCGGGTCATAGTCAGCGGCATTGCCGTCCGACTCCAGGGTCACCATCACCGCGTCGTACGGCGCAAGCGAGAAATTGGATTCGTAAAAGAGGTAGAAACTTTCGCGGCTCGGGTTCCACTCAAGTTCTCCGAGCGCGAGCGCGTACGGCGCGTCGGAGACGCGCGAACTGAAATCAATGTTCGCGTAGGGCGTGCCGTACTGTTGGTCCGCTTCGGAGACGCTCGCCTCTCCCAGGCCTCCGAGGTTTCCGGCGTCAACGAGCCACGCTTGGAGGATGCTCCGCTCCGGCAGGCTCGCCCCGGGAGCGAGCACCACATCCACCTCCGCCTTCCCCTCTTCGCTGCCGATGCGCGCGGCTCCGGTGGTGCGCTCAAGATCCGCGTTCTGCGCGAGCGAAATGGTGGTGAGCGGAACGTCAGTCTTGTTGAGAATCACCGCAGGCAGCCCGCTCTCTCCAAAGCGGCCCTCCGCGGCATTGCCGCCGGCCTGGTACGCAAGCCAGCCAACGAGCGCCAAAAGCGCAGCCAGGATGATGCCAAGCAGAATGATGTTAAGGTATCCTCGTCTGGTCGTATAGTACATATACTGATGTCAGTGTACCACAAAGCCGCTCCCTGCCTCAAGTGACGCGCTCCACATACCCTCCGGTCTCGGTATTCACCCGCACCACGTCCCCAGCCTTCACGAACATGGGAGCCTGCACCGTGATGCCGGTTTCCAACATAACCGTTTTGGCCGGATTGTTGGCAGTGTCCCCTTTTACCGCGGGCGGCGCTTCCGTAACCTTGAGATCCACCTTGGGAGGGAGCTTTAAGTTTACGGGGTTGTGCTCCCACACCATAATGTCAATCTCCTGCCCCTCTTTGAGGTACCCGAGGCTGTCCTCCACCACGTCCCGGGGCAGGCTGAATTGCTCGTAGGACTGGTCCATGAAGTGCGCTCCCAAATCATCAGCATACAAAAACTGCACGCGCTTGTTCGCGAGATCCGCGGGCTCAATCTTCTCGTTGCCCTGGAATGTGGTTTCCACCACGCTCCCGGTTTTGAGGTTTTTGAGTTTTGCGCGCAGCACCGCGCCCGCCCGGCCCTGTTTTGAATGGGCAGCGTCCGTAACCACGTACGGCTCGCCATTGTGCACAATGGCCATGCCGCGCTTGATTGAACCGAGTGAAATCATGGGGTGATGATACCAGATGCACGTTGCGCGCGTCAAACCGAAGAAGCGTATTTGACTTTGTTTAACCGTTATGTTATCCTGTACATATGAGTACAGGAAAAACGAACGTACAATTCAAGCCAAAAAGCAGATTTGACGATAGATTCGCTAAAATAGCGGCCTTGGGCCACATCATCTTCCATGCAAAAGACCTGGCTAATTTATGGAGCATTGCGAACGAAAACACGCTCCATGCCACGCTCTCGCGCTACGTCAAAAAAGGGCTTCTCTTCCGCATATACAAAGGACTGTATTCGCTCAAACCCATAGACCAGCTCGATCCGGTATTGCTAGGCATAAAAGCCTTGCACCGGTTCGCGTATGTAAGCACCGAGACCGCGCTCGCCGCTTCAGGCATGATACAGCAAGATACGCGCGAGATCACGCTGGTCAGCGACGTGTCAAAACGGTTTGCGATCGGCCCGCACCAGTATCGCTGCCGAAAACTGCATGACCGGTATCTGTACAACCCGCTCGGCATTGCGGCAAACGGCGGGTATAAAACCGCAACCGCGCCGAGGGCCGCGGCTGATTTGCTGCACTTCAATAGCCGGGCTCACTTTGACGCCCGCCGCTCAATTGATTGGGAGCGCGTAAAAATAATCCTAAAACAAGTGTATGATGCTTCCGAATAAAAAAGACGCGGCGCACAAAGCATGGCTGTACCGCTTGCTCTCTGCCATATACGATAATCCTGCGCTCGCGGAGCGGCTGTATTTCAAAGGTGGAACCTGCGCCGCCATGCTCGGCTGGCTTGACCGGTTTTCAATTGACCTTGATTTTGACTGCAACGCCAAAGCCGGCGGGGTGCGCCGCGTGCAAAAAGAACTGGAATCGGTGTTTGCCGATCTCGGGCTTGAGATAAAAGACAAAAGCAAGAACGCGCCCCAGTATTTTTTGCGGTATCCTGCCGAAGAGAATGCGCGGAACACCATCAAAATAGACGTAACCATGCCCCCGCCGAAAGCAAACATCTACCAAACGGTCCTCCTGGGCGATATTGACCGGATTGTCCCGTGCCAGACGAAAGAAACCATGTTTGCCAACAAACTGGTCGCGTTGATTGACCGGTTTGAAAAGCACGAGTCAATCGCCGGAAGGGATCTGTATGACATCCATCACTTCTTTATGAAAGGATTTTCGTACACCACGGAAGTTATTGTTGAGCGCAGAAAAACAACGGTGCCGGTGTTTTTGAAAGGGCTGATTGATTTTGTTGAAAAGCGCATTACCGAAACAATCATAACCCAGGATTTGAGCGCATTGCTTGCGCGCGACAAATTCCAGAAAATCCGCAAAGTGCTGAAACCGGAGACGCTGATGTTTTTGCGCGACGAACTGCAGAGAGCGGGCAAAATCTTGGATTCAAACAGGGCGCGCGCTTCAAAGTAGGACATTTCTATTTCCCGTTGACACGCATAACGCCCGCTCATGACGCGATGCGCGGGGTGTGCTATACTGACAATCATTAAAAATAACGCGCACGAACCTATGCCCCACAACCCACCCCTCATCCTGTATGTGGAAGACGATGGCATGCTCCTTACCATGTACCAAGAATTCTTTACCATCTACGGCTTCGCCTTTGAGGGAGCCGCGGACTTCAAGACCGGCAGAAAGCTCATTCCGGAAAAGATGCCGGACCTGGTGCTCCTTGACCTGCTCCTGCCGGACATGTGGAGCGCAATCCCCCACCACGTAAACCACGAGCTCGGCTTGGAGATCTTGGAAGGAATCAAAGCAGACCCGAAAACGCGCGGCATTCCGGTCATCATCCTCTCCAATATTGACGAAGCCGGCGTGGTTGCGAAAGCCAAGGCGCTCGGGGCCGAGGACTTCCTGGTCAAGGCGCACGTCGTGCCCAGGGAGGTGCTCGCGGCCATCAAGAAAATTTTTGACGCGCGCGGCATTCCCCTGCCCGAGAAGCGGGTGCCGAAAACATAGCAGGCCCAGGCACGGAGACTAAAAGGCAGGCAGGCATGGCGCCCGCATTCCTTGCGGGTATGGGCCGAACGTGCTATGGTAATTTCAGTTATGCGCCAGAATCTGATAATACTCTTCGGCTCGCACGCAACAGGCAGAACCCGCGCCGGCTCTGATGTTGACGTTGCAGTGCTTTCCAAAAAACCATTGAGCTTAAAAGAAAAAGGGCTTGTTTCAGAAGAGTCAGCAAAACAGCTCGGCGTTTCAGAAGACAGCATAGACATCATAGATCTCTCGGTCGCCGACCCGTTGCTCCAGCATGAAGTCGCCGAGAACGGAAAGTTGCTGTCCGGAGATAAAGACGATTTTGACCTGTTCCGGCTTTTGGCGTGGAAGCGGTACCAGGGCACGGCAAAATTCCGCCGCGCGCGCGAGCGGGCATTGGGCGTTGCATAGAAACACATGTCAAAAGAAGTCATCATCAAAAAGCTGGAACAATTGGGCATCCTGCTCAAAGACCTTGAGCCGCTTTTGCGCATGCCCAAAGACGAATTTGAAAACGATACGGTTGTCATCCGGGCCGCGGAACGGAACTTCCAGCTTATCGTTGAAATTGCCAGCGACATAAACACCGCCATTTTGATAGAAGAAACCGGAAAAACACCGGATACGTACAAACAGTCGTTCGTTGAACTTGAAAAAATCGGCGCAGTGCCTTCTGAAGTGATTTCTGATTTGGCGGCCAGCGCGAAATTGCGCAATATCTTGGTTCATGAATATGAATTTGAAGAGGATTACGGCAGATTTTACGATTCCGCAAAATCAATGCTGCCCGCGTACCACAGATACGCTGAAAGCATAAAAAAACACATACGCGGATAAACACTGCATTGCGCAAGATGAGATACATCGTGTGCGCTCGTGATTTCATGGGAATGCACACGATGCGGCCATCCAGTCTACTCGCCTGCCGCTTCAAGAATCTCCCGGCGCACCGATTCGCCGATCCAGACGTTTTCCGCGCGAAGCCTGGCAAGCATGCTGGCTACCTCGGGAATGTGGCCGGCCGTCTTGGCGTACACCAAAAAACCACCGAGGCCCAGCAGGCGGGTTTTGGTGAGTACGGCGCGTGCCGCTTCCCTTTCAAGCTTCTCGTCCAGCAACAAAAAATCAGCCTTTTTCCGCTCGGCGAGGATAATTGATTCGGCGTCAGCCCTGCTGATGCCGAATGTTGCAAGTTCCGGTATCGCGGCACTGTCTGGAATGCTCTCAACCACCAGCCATCCTGTTTTATGCGCGTGCGCGATTTCCGTTGCGCCGGTTTTGCCTTTTCCCCGCACCACAAGTTCGTTGAAAACACCACCTGAAACGGTTATGTGTGTAAAGACGTCTTGCAAGAGCGAAAGCTGATTGATCCGGGCCAACGAAATAATCGGACCGCTGTCCGCGACAACAACAACCATACGCTACCGCCCGATCGCTCCGGCAAGCAAAGCTGACTCGGCGCGCACGTCACCTGGCGCATAATCAAGATAGGGAACCTGGTGCGAACCCATCAAATCCAAAACGTCATGTATCGGAACGTTGAGCAGCTCAGCGGCCCGGGATGAGGTTATCCGCTTTTCCCGGAGCAATTCCAAAACCGAAAGCTCGGTCAGCTTCCTGCTCACTTCGTCTTCGGGCTTCCAGTAATCAAACAGCGCTTCGGGCACGCATACTGTTTTTGTCGCTTGTTGCGTAGGCATGCGGATAGCATACCAAATAATGCGGGACGATGCAAGGCGCCGCAACGAAAAATGGGGACATGACCCATTTTTTTTATCGCCGGACCGAAGCCGCATCAGGTTTCACGAGCCACTCCACCTACAGCCGAAAACCGAGCGCATGGAGATGGGAATGCACACGATGTGGTCATCCAGCACACTCAATTGACAAAACCGACCGAAACCACTAAACTAGTGTTAGGTTTGCATACTGCCCAGAGTCAGTATGGCGAGAACCAAAAAAATCGCACCCTAACAAGAAAGGAGGGACAAGGCGTGAAGACGCGCATCAGGGTCAGAATCCTGAAGTGCCGTTGCTTTACCTGCGACAGCAACTAGCGGCGGCACAGGCCCGTTACGGCCGAGGGACATGTTTGTCTTTCGGCCGTACTCTTACCTCAACATACTCGCAACCTCCAAAGGAGGTCGTCGTGTTTGAGATTGAAACGCAAGACGCGATTTACGAAGTTGAGTTTCTCCATGCCCAAATCAACATCACCTCTCGCTGTAATATGAGATGTGAGCACTGTCGGGGGTCTTACGGCGGCACTGTTGATTTGTCGGCGGCTGATTTTGAAACACTGTTGCTCTTCAGCCACCAGCACCTCGGCGAAGGAGGCGGTTACTTGATCTCGGGGGGAGAGCCCTTGCTCCATCCGCATCTCAAAGAGCTTCTTCTTCTGTTGAAGCATCACTTCCGCAAAAACGGGTTTGTATCCGTCACGACCAACGGCACATTCCTCACCTCTGGTTGGCTGGATTTTCTGCAGTCACTGGCCTTTCCCGATCTCCGCATTGCCATCAGTTTGGACAGCGTTGATCCGGAAAGAAACAACGCGTTCCGTCATTCTCGCCAGGCTTTCCAAAACTCCGTCAAGGCTATTAAGCTGGTGGCGGAACGGCCGGATATCCAGTGCATTGTCCGGGCCACGATTCAAAAGGGCCAATTGCCGGAAGTGGAGCCCATGTTGGAGCTCGTTGATTCATTAGGGGGAAACGTTCTGTCTGTTTCCAGCGTCATTCCTGTGGGTCGGGCTCTGGGTAAGTCAGCATTGCACTTTGGCAAGGAAGCGAAGCAACAATTGGTCGAACTGGCCGTGGCTCTCAATCAGCACGGTCGAAAAACCAAGGTTGATGTAAATGACCCTTTGGCTTACATCATTGATGGTGACCAGGAGGAATGTGGCATGTTCGGCGGTTGTATTGCCGGCATTGGCACTTTCAGTGTTGAGCCGGACGGCACGATGTTTCCCTGCCCGGTTCTACCCAATCAGGTGATTATGAACATCGGCGGAAAGACTCCGGAGCAAATACTGGAGGCTTACGCTCAAAGCCCTATCGTTCATTCTCTGTTGGAGAGGAGGCTTACGGGCAAGTGCGGCGGGTGTAAACTGCGCTTTACCTGCGGCGGCTGCCGCGCCCGGGCAGAAGGCGTCATGGGCCATTACTTGGCCGAAGACCCGGACTGTTGGCTGCAGTGATGAAGTGTCCGTATTCACGCAAGATACGGGCAAGCCGCGAAAGCTTGTCCGTATTCATTTTTGCTGTTACAGTGTACGTATGTTCAAACCCATACTAGACGAGTTTATCGGGCAATTCAAACGCAAGCACCCCAAAGACAACATCCGGGTTCTTGCGATGTTGGGTTTTGGCTCAAGTTTCAGCAACAAAAAAATACGGGCCAATTCGGATTTGGATTTGTATATCGTCATTAAAGACATTGGCAAGCGATTTCGCGGAGTGATGCGCATCAACGGCATTGCGGTGGATTACTTTGCCTATCCGCTGAAACAACTGAAAGCCGATTGGAAAAAGGTTAAAAACAGAACCGCCCCGCGGCTGACCATCGCATACATGCTGCGGGATGGCCATATTATATTAGATCAGAATCACGCCTTGCGGAAGTTGCGCATTGAAGCCAAGAAATTTTTGCAACATGAATTAAAGAACAGTGCGATTCCGCCCAATCTGCTGGTCATCAATAAATACTTCGTTAATGATTATCTCAAAGACATAGAAGACAGCCTGCGGGACGGAGATGCGTTTGCCTGGCAATATAATGTCAATCTATTGTTTAAAGATTTGATTGATATTTTTTGCCAATTCCATAAGATTCCCCTGGTAAAGCCGAAATACCAGAAGATGGAAATCGCCAAACGGGATAAAAAATTTGTAAGGTTGTACGAATCGGTTGCCGGTGCGCCTTCTCCAAAAGAAAAAACAAAGCGGATTAACGCATTGGCGCGGTACTGCCTGAAAACCATGGGCGGCCCGCTGCCGCGGGAGTGGGAACTGGCGCGGCCGGTCAGGGACGTTTAAAGAGGAGGGGAAGTTGATTTACCAGTACATCGGGATGACAAAAGCGCCGCAACGGTTTTAACCACCCGTAAAAATGGGGACATGGCCCATTTTTACGGGTGGAACTGTCGTGAAGCGGGCGCCGAAAACCTAGGTGTGGATATGCCGCATTGACAAAGCGCTCCCTCGCATCTACACTGATACTTGAAAACCAAACGTGAACCTTTCAACATCAAGGAGACGGCGCAATGGCGCATCCAACATACCCTGCCGTCATCTTTGATGAGGCTACTGGCAGGTATAAGTGCGAAATGCGCGACAAAAAACTCGCCAGAGTCTGGGGAGTGGGATATGGAAACACCAGAGGTGAGGCTATCGCTAACGCCCGCCGCGGTCAACCGCCTGATGGGAAAATCAAGCGTGTGATTGGGTGGGTTCAACGCCATCCGTTTCTCGTCGGCGCCGCGGTCGGCGCATATTTAGCCGCACGAAACGGCGCTCGGACATTTAGCGAATATGCAGCCGCCTCTGTTATTGGCGGATTCGTGGGCTGGGCTGCAAGTAAAGCAGTCCGGTTCTTCACCAGATGAACGGAAAGGAGGTAACGCAAGATGGAACGAACCGCTGTACTGCGGAGCGTAGTGTCATCGGCCTGCGGTGTCGGATAACCGAGGAAGCGATGGCTGTCGCCCTTGTGGCTTGTCCCGTCAAACTTGTCATCGCTCCTTGATGGCATTTTACCGCAGGGATTCGCCACTTGCTGGCACGATGGCACTACGGTGCGCCGCGCCGCGCATGAGGCTTGACCCACAAGGGTCGCCCGCGCCTAAGACGCTGGTAAGAGACCAAATCCGAGGTCCACGCACATCTCCGCCATAAGTCCAAGGCTGCAATGCCCTGGACAAGGAATCCGCGAGGATTCTGATCCCTAGAGGGATGGCCGCCGCAAGCGTTCATCCCTCTCTTTTTTTACTTTGCATGGGTTGTGGATAAAACCATTGACAAAAACACCATTGCGGTATAGAGTGAAAGTAAGGTGGAAACCGCACCTTGAATTGACCAATACCTACACGAGTATGGAGTCCCATGCTTGGTCAGCATGTGTTGTCCCGTACTTTAGATGAATAGGTATACGCGTTCCTTCGGAACCGCGCCAACGCGCATAGCATGAGGAGCTGTGACCGGAAAGCCTGCAAGGCTTTCAACCCCGAATCCCCATTCGGTCACCGCAACACAATCCTCGTGCTCTTTTTTTTATTGCAATGTTGAGCGATGGTAAGCATACTAAATGTATATGTTCACACGGCATTCCAAAAGTCTCTTTCATTCACTTGGCCAAGTTCAAGAATACCCTTAAGGGTACCAAATGCCAATTCTTTATGCAACGGGATGACGGTTGTAATTATCTTGTCGCCCAGGCACCGCCTTAATTTAACATGACTGCCTTTTTGGGAAACAAAGTAAAAATCAAAATGCCGACAGAGAATGTTTATAATCTGGCGGCCTGAAAAAGTCTTAGCCATGCCGAACTTCAAGAGTGGTTACAAGCGGCGCCCGTTGCGAGAGATAATGGCGCACCTGTAATCTCGGCTGGTCTTCTAAATAAAGCTCAGCCGCTTCTTTTAAGTTCCTTTCGGCATCTTCAATGTTTTTACCTTGGCTCACAACCCCTAATTCCGCGCACCGAGCAACGTACCATTTACCTTCTTGTGTAATAATTGTCGTAAATTTATAATTCATAATTTAAAAAATTAACTAAGGCAATGATAACACAACTATTTTATATAAGCAACAATATCAGTAGTGTCCAATTAAAAAGACGAGTTAATAGTCAATTTGAGTTGATAATCAGCCTTGTCTCAGACGAAGATAATGTCCTGCCAAGATAATCTTTTTCCAACTCACCTAAATAAGGCGCTCATGCATCAAAATGCGAAGACCGCGCAAGTGAGTACTCCAAACGCTCAAAAAATTGCTCGCTGTACTTGCTGGTTTCTTTGAACGCGCGAACCACCTCGCCCGCATCGCGCGTGGGCGGCGGGGAAAAAACATCATCAGTAAGCGTGTGCCGCAGAAACTCAAAGCGCAGCTTCGCGTCCAAGAGATCCTCATACTCCCGCTTGGTCAGGGTTACTGATTCTTTGTTTTTGGTTGCTACAATTGTGGGCATATACGCCGGCAAAGCAAACGATTGGAGGATGATGCAAGGCGCCACAGCGGGAGAATATTGATTAGCGCGCCATTGTTTGCGCTACCGGAGTGAACTCCATCTCAAACGGCAGGGGGACGCTCGCGGCGCGATCCTTTGCGCGCTTCATAAAGTTGAGTATGGTAAACCCCACGGCCTTGCCACTCTTGGGGTCTATCCGCATCACCATGTCATCTCCGGTTTCCTGCGTTATTGCGTCCGCATCCGGCGCTCCCTTTGAAAAGTAGAGCACGTCCGCTTCTGCGTCGTAGTAGTATTGTGCGTTTGCGTGGTTCATAGCGCGTGATGTTGTATTCTGTCGGTGAGGTACGCGGTGAGGATACGGAGAAGCAAACTGTTCCATATAGCAGAAGTATAGCGCGATTCTTTAGTTCTGCGCAACATGCGCGCCACCGGCTCTGCCACAGACGGTGTTGCGCTTACTTGTTGAACTCGCCCCCGAAGCCTGAAGACATACACTTGCGTCAAAACAAAATTTATGGTAATGTCCACACTAGAAAAATCTATGGGTTAGTTTCTAAAATCGCACATTTACAAAGGAGGTGTAATAGTAGATGCACAATCGTCTGGAGAAGATGCTTGGCGAACGCACGCTCGTGCTTATCAAACCGGACGCGGTCAAACGGGGCCTCATTGGTGTCATTTGCCAGCGCTTTGAGCAAGCTGGCCTCAAGATCGTCGCATGCAAAATGGTTCTTCCGACCCGTGAGCGGTTGGATGGCCATTTCCCTACATCCGAAGAATGGGTTCGGGGAATGGGCGAAAAGACCCTCGAGATATACCGTGAGTATGCGATTGACCCGGTTGAGATTCTCGGCACTGCCGATTCGCTCGTCATTGGATATAAGATCAAGGAGTGGAACTATCGCTACTTGATGCTGGGTCCAGTGATGGCGATGGCGCTTGAGGGAATCCACGCCGTAGATGTGGTTCGGAAGCTCATCGGGCACACACTGCCTTTCAAGGCGGCGCCCGGCACGATTCGCGGCGACTTTTCCATCAACGCGCCGGACTTGGCAAATGTCGCGGGAAGTTCCTGCAAGAATCTCGTACATGCTTCGGGTACGATCGAGGAAGCCGAGCAAGAGATCGCCAACTGGTTCAGCCCGACTGAACTGATTGCGTACGAGCGGACGGATAACTTCGTGCATTTCGTCCAAGGAGAATTCACAGACCCCTGAACAGGAAAGGAGTAAGCGCCATGCAGCACGAAACTGCCGACACAGCCGCCACCGCGCCAAAGGGGTTTCAACGCGGCTACGGGTCAGCGCCGCTCGCCGAAGACTTCTCCGGAACTACCCGCTGTCCGGCTGCAGACCATGGCAAGCAGTGTTCCGCCGTCCTCACGTTCAGGATCAAGAGTCTCGGCGAGTTGAGGGAGGGTTCGGGCGAGACCCAAGCCTGCGCCAACCCCGATGGATTGGAGAATCATCGCGTTCTCATTTTCACTGGGAAACGCGACGGCCAGGAGTTCCCTTTCGTCCAGGCAATATTCATGCGGCACAACTAGGAGGCCCGCAATGCAGAGCACATCTCTTGAACAGGCGCTCAACGCTCTCCGCGCTACGGACCCGAGGAACGCGGCAGAGCACGCCTACGCGCTCGCCATGCTTCACAAGCAGGCAGGCAACAGCGAACAGGCGGTTCGATTCGGCCGGGATGCCATCGCACTTTTCGGCGCATGCCGAATGGAGACGATGGAGGACTGCGCCGCGCGCAACACGGTAATTGAGGGCGTGGCGCTTCCGGATCTCATCCACCAGGATGTGGTGCGGGACCGGCTTCAGCCGCTCACGCTCTAGGTCGGTCATGAACGTCAAAACCCCGCCTAATCAACTGATTAGGCGGGGCTGTTTTTTTTTTTTGAGGCTTGCAGTTCTCATTCACTGTGCACATAGCGCAGAATTCGATCCGCAGCTTCCTGCTCTTCATTGTCGTAATTCACGACAATGAAATCAAAGAGATGAGCGGAGCGCCAAGCTTCCATATCAACTTCAAGACGACTAGTAATCTCATCTCGCGGCATACCACGCTTGAGAAGACGCTCCGTGAGCACGGCCTGCGACGGCGGCATCAGAAAAACCAGCGCCGTTTCGGGAAACTTCTCTTTTAGCAAGAACGCTCCACTGGCCGATGCAACGACGACGACATGTCTGTTTTCGTCTCGGGCCTCATTCAAATATTCAAGCCCAACGCCGTAATACTGTTCAGCCATCATCTTGTATTCCAGTATCTTGCCCGACTCAACCATGGAAAGAAACGCATCAACGTCCACAAAGTGATAATGGACGCCGTCAATCTCTCCGGGTCGCGGCGGCCGAGTGGTGCAAGAAGGCAGTTTGGTAAAGCCAGATGTCCGACGCAGACAATCTATGACCGTGTCTTTCCCGACGCCTGAAGGACCTGTGAGAACAAGAATAATCCCTTTTGGATTCACGCTCTTCCTCCTTGGTAAAGAACAAGTTGAAATTCGGTTTGGATTTTACGTTTAGTACACTATACAGAAATATATCGGCAGGCGCAAGCTACGCAATAAAAGAGCCGGAGCACTCACGTACTCCGGCCACGACCGCCTGATGCTTGAAAGGCATGGATGTCAAGCGCGGGCTTGCGACAAATCAACCTCCACACCTGCCCGCTGAAGTTCCGCAACCACGGTCTCAATGCCGATTCCGTAGTACTCAATCCGATAGGGGTGATGGCCGAGCACCTGGAAGATGGTGAGCGAAATCGGATCCAAAGGATTGTACGCCGCAGCCCATTCGGTAACCGGGCAACGCGTAACATAATCCTCTATCTCCGGTTCACTCAACTTCCGGCACTGGATATCCAGTATTGAGAGCGCAGTAACTTCGCGCGGCTCCTGCGTATTGATGACACAGACGCCGCTCAAGACATGGCCGATGTGCCCGGAAAACTCGCGCAACATTTCTCTGGCCTCACCTAAGTCTTTCGGCTTATGGTACTGTTTGCCGTTGTAGACGGAGAACGTGTCCGCCGCAATAATCAATCCAGGATGCTCGGCGGCCACCTGCCGGGCCTTGGCTTGGGCTATGGCCTGCACCTTCTTTCCGAGATCGTGATGGTCTATTGCTTCTTCGTCTATACGACTGGGAACCGCAGAAAACGCAATCCCCAGAGACGACAGGAGCTGGCGCCGATTTTCAGATTGTGATGCCAGGACAACGTTGATTGGTTGCTTCATACTCATCCTTTATAGCAAATGTGCTACATGGCGTCAATCAGACGCATGGTGACGTGAGACTTCCCGAAAGACTGGAGCCGTAAAACGCTTCCAAAGCTCCGGTAATATACGCCCGTACTTCTCCGCTTGGTATTTCCGCTATCCGCAGATCGTCCGGTAGCCAAACATGGTTTTCCGCGCTTTCCCGTGCACGGCCGGCCAAATCGGTATATGTCCGCTTCAGATAGGAAAGTTGTGGTACCAAGTCTGGTCGCTCAGCCACAAGCAAGCCAAACTCTTCGGTCCCTGGGTAGGGCTTGAACTGGAAAATACCGGCCTCGGTCATGCCTATGGTTTTCAGGTCTGCGATAAACCGAACGGTATCCTCAATCTGTGACCGGGTCTCGCCTGGAAAACCAAGCACAAAGAAGCCTTTCGGCTGGATGCCAAACCGAACCAACTTTTGAACGGCTTGTACCACTTGATGAGTCGCGACCTTCTTCTTGATGCGCTTTAAGACAACATCGTTGCCGCTCTCAACACCCAGCGCTATCTTCCAAGCGCCAGATGCTTGCATCATGCCCATGACCTCGTCGTTGAAGTCCCGCCGCAAAATCACCGGCGCGCGCGTCAAACCGCGCCACATAAACTTGCCCAAGAGATCACGACTCTCCAGACCGAGATAGAAATCACGGATGTTTTCGCCGGAAATGAAAGCCATGTCATCTAGAAAGTGCACTGCGTCGGCTCCCAAACCGCTTACCACATACTCGACTTCGTCAAGTATTCGCGACACCTCAGGTCGGGCATAGGGCACGTCGTTGCCGCGATTCACCATTATCGGCGAAGCGCAGAATGTACACTCAAACGGACAACCATACGTCACGAACAGCGTGGCCTCGCTGACCTCTTTGAACGCACCGGCATGATGGATTGTATGCCGGTAAAGCGGCTCCTCTATGTACACATCCTGCCTGATCATCGGGATGTCGTCCGGCGCCAGCTTGGGCGCATATTCAGTAACAGGCAACAGACTCTGCCCTTTGTACCAAATCCCGGACAGGCGCTTTTCAACGCCGCGAAAAGCGACAGAAAGAATTTCTCCTATCGCAACCTCGCCGTTGCCGCGAACAATCGCGAAAGCATTAGGAAAATCCTGAACCGCATTACACAAGTCAAGCGTGGCATGAATACCGCCCAGAATATAGGGCACGCCAATCCGGTCGCAAACCCGGGCAATGGCAATGGCTTCGGGAACATTCACAGATGTGGGATTTAGTCCCACCAACTTGGCTCCCGATGCCTTGATTTGCGCTCCAATCTGTTCGGGTTGCAGCCGCAAACGGTGCGCGTCCAGAAGGCCTGCCTTGAAACCGAACTTCTCACGAGCCGTTGCGACGACTCTCAAAAATCCCCACGGCGGCTCCTCGCCATCAGGAATCAATCCCTGTTGGTACGTCGAGGGCACATTGATGCCCAGAAAATCAAAACCATACTCTTCTGCGGGCATGGCCCAGTGTGTTCGGCCTTCTGTATGTAACTCGCTGATACGATGGCTCTGGTTGAAGATGGTTAAGCCAAACTGACCATTCTTTGACACTGGTCCACGCTCCTTTCTTTATGTTGTGAATGTACTACTTTTAAGAAATCTACTACAGATTTCTTCTAGCGTGGAATTTATCACAATTCTTATTTATACGCAATGGAAGTCTCGCCACTCAACCTGCAATTACCAAACGATGCTGGGGCATAAAAACTGGATCACACTGTATAAGCCAGTCCGCTTACCGCTTCCGGAGCTGATAGCGCAGGGCGCTTCCCTTGCAACAGAGTTCCTCGTGCAACTGCATGAGAAGTCTCTTTTTTGGTTAGTAGTACAACGTCTGGTGCGAAGAGCGCCAGTCACACCTGATCTCATTTACGGAGTTGCAGTAATCAACTCCAGCCGGGCCAAAAAATAAAACGGCGCATTGTGAGCATGCATAGGGTATGGTGTTTATTTGGCTTACACTAGCTACAGAATACCATATTTACCAACCACAGAATGAACAGTGCCGTACACAATCTTGACAAAACATCCCAAATGTGTATATAATAGAGGCATAAATTGCTCCTTCCGCCCTTTCCCAATATACAATCCATCCATATCCCACACACCTGTACCTTCACCTCCTGTTGGAACCCAGCCGGAGCCGTACATACCAAGCCAACAAGAACGAAACTCACACCAATCTCCTTGCAAAGGAGAAAGAAAGAAGGCAGAAGATGAAGCGCACAATCGCAGTATTCCTTGCGGGAGCTTTGTTCCTGCTCGGAAGCGGCACGGCAAGCGCGGCTCCGCGCTACCTCTATGAATTCCCCTGGCAGCCCGCGAACAAAGGGCTTGCCAGCTTCTTCCAGCAGGTTGGGATTGCCTCTCCGCCCGCAATCCCGACGGACCAGGAAATCAGCCTGGCGGACACCACCATGGTGCTGGAAACCGGCACCTATGACACGGTCTACGTCCGGTCAGGCGATGTCGTCTTGTACCACGGTGTGGAAGTCACGGGAATGCTCACTGTGGAACCTGGAGCGTACATCCTTCCCGCAGACAAAGATGCGTGGCTCAATGTGACCGGGGTAAACGCGACCGCAACCATTGGCGCGCCTGGAGGGGAATTCGTCCAGATCCTGGGCGTCGGCGTGTTCAACCCCTTTCCGAACACGAAGGGCATTCAGGTGCTGTTCGGCGCGGCCGCGGTAATGCACAACGTGCTGACTGCCGGTGTGGGTAGGGGAACAGTCGTATACTCCGACCTGGATGATGCGGTCAGTTCTCTGCAGGCCACCAGGTTGTACATGACCAACAACGGGTACGGCGCCGCAATCATGGAGAGCAATGTTGAGCTGGCGCAGTCAGCTATCTGGGACAACTCCAAACTGGCGCTTTTCTTCTCTGATGGCAGCCGAAAGACAAGCAGACATTTCCGGGCAACCGAATCCTGGTTCAGTGGACAATTGGACCTCTCCCTCGGTAACCGCGCCTCCTCAATTGTCTTTGACCGGTGCATCCTGCCGGACGGGTTTGTGGACTGGCTCTACAGCGGCCGGGACAACCCAAACTACACCGAGGAGGCCAAATCCGGGAAGTGGGACTACCTCATCGACTTCAGTGGATACGGCGACCTACGCGACATTGATCTTTCCAGGGCCTACAAAAACCATGGGCTGGACCGCGTGACCGTGTTGGAGAGCCGGCCATTGGGTACGGTGCAGGTGCACCCCTTGGAACAACAGCTCCTCGCGGCCAACTTCACCGGAAGCGGCGACGTCAATGATGAGGACATCAGGCTCTGGGCGGAAGCGTTCGGCAGCCCCCGGGACTCTGTCGCGTTTGGGAATCTGTATGATCTGAACCGCGACGGCATGGTGAATATGCCGGACATGGAGGAACTGGCTTACGCATTCGCAGGCTTGGAACGCTCTCAACCGGCAACAGCCCTTGGCGCGAGCCCGAAGCTGCCGGAGTTCCTGGCCGCTGTGACACGGTACCCCGCAGTGGTCAGCGCCGCCGAGAGCGACCCGGTATTCGGTCCGCTCATCCAAGCGTATATGGCGCCGACTGTGGTCGCCGAGGTTTCGGGTGAGACGCCGAACGAGTTCTCGTTGGAGAACTACCCGAACCCGTTCAACTCGGGCACCACTATCCGATTCCAGCTTCCCAAGGAAGCAGATGTCGTGCTCACGGTCTACAACGTCAACGGCCAGGTGGTTGCCCGTCTGGTTGACGAGCGACTGCAGGCCGGTGCGTATACCCAGACTTGGGATGGATTGGGGGCAGATGGCAATTCTGTTAGCACGGGCACGTACTTCTACCGCCTCAACGCGGGAGACTACACCCATGCCAACAAGATGACCCTGCTCCGGTAACACTGCTCCCTGCCGAAACCGGCGTAGTAGTAGGGTGTCGCCCCTAAGCGACAACAACGGCCTCTCGCACAGTTGCGGGGGGCCTCTTTTTTTGTGACAAGCGCGCCCTACTGATACGTAAAAGAGACAGGCGAAGAATAATTTCCGCACACCAGATTGTTGCAGCCGCGAACTCGCGCCTGCACGCTGGCCAAACCCTCGGGTTCATAAGGTATTGCGTAAAATATATCAGCCGCGTCAATGGTAACCGGCGCGCCGTTGTCTTTGGTGATTTCAACTTCGTAAAAATCAGCCAAAGACACAGGAGGACCCCAATTCACCGTTACTTCATCGCCGAAAGCCGGTATTCCCGGCGCAAAACTGGAGATAACCGCCTGCATAGGCTTAAACGCAACAAACTGCGTTGCAGGCGGCCCGCACCCATCATCCGTGCAGGTGCGCGCCTGGAACAAGAGCGACTTCAAATTTTGATCCCCTATTATGATTAATGAGCGTTCATCCTCCCCCTGATGGGCTCCGCTGGGTTCAACCACTGTTGAACCATTGCTGAAATCTTTTTTTACCCTTACCTTATACCCCGTAATCCCGGTCTGGCTTGCGGGCGCATCCCATGCAAAGGTTACGCCCGCGCCTTGGCTGATATCGCCTGCCGGATCCGTGATGCGCAGATTTTCCGGCGGCATAATGCTCAAATCCAAATACTCAATCTGCAGAACCGGGGTATTGGGGTTATAGCTTGACCATGAATAGACACCCCAGTTGTCCTCCACGCGCACCTTGGGCGAAACAGGACCCGCTTTTTGGTACACGTGCGTAAACACGAACGGTTTATTATTGCACGCGGCCGGTTTCCTACCCCACTCTGGCAGTCCCTCGCCGCAGTCCCAGCGGTGGTTCTTGAAGTTGCCGGATATGGTTGTAATATCCTCGGGCGCAGCATTGGTGTTTCCGTCGCCGTCCGTATCCCCCACCCAGTCAATGGTGATCTTGCGCAAGGGAAGCTGTTCCCCGTTGAAGTTATATCCATAAAACTCAAGTCGCACTTCTTCGCCCACATACGCCTCAATGGAATTATTCGGCTCTCCGGATGCCTTGCCCGCGCCTGAATGGGCAATAGGCGTTCCATTGATGGAATACCGGCCGTAATTATTACTGATGCCGCAGTTGCTATTTATTGGCACATTCTTTTCATTGTCTTCTGGCTCATATCCGCGCTCACTCCGTCTTGCGGCCTGAATCACCGGGCACTGGCCAAATGTTGGATTAATTATTGCCGCATCGCCGACAACAGTACTGAATACCGGATTTAATGGATCACCATCTGGATATTCTGTATTCACATTTGTGGCGCTGCTGACGTATCTCGCCAACCCAGTGCTCCATTGCCACCACCTATATACCTTGGCAAAAATTTGCTTGAGGTACGTCATAGCGGTCCTGTTTGATATAGCATCAGTATCAACGCCCCCGATCCAAGTCGTCTCAATTGCGGGACTGTCGCTTGACGGCGGAACAATGCAACCCCCGGGACCTTTACAGCTGTACGGACTGCCGGCGCGCACCTGTCCTATGGAATCCTCCACATAGAGCGGCTGTACGCCCGGCTCCAGCGCCTTGGTTTCCCCGGTAAACTCATCTTTCTCTTCATCAAGCCGCGCATCCCATTTTGTTGGGTCGTAGATGGTCTCCGCGGGAGGCGTAATCGCGCCAAACGGCTTTGCGTCCTGAACAAACATAAAATCAGTCGTATATAATTCCTGGAACAATCCGCCATTATCCAACAAGTATTTAGTTGCCGCAATAAACCAATCCTTGCCGTTGCCCTGAATCCTGCCGGTCCATGCCTTGTTCTCTCCTTCTTCACCGGTCACAGCCACCACGTCTGTGCACCATTCGCGAAGCTGGAACTTAATCTGGAAGTCAACCCAGCCAGTATCATTGGTATTATCGCAGAATCCGCCTTCAAACCCAAGGAACTGGTACGGATTTATCGGACTTGCGTCGCCGCGTATACTGCCGGGAGGGAATGAAGGCGGTCCGTTGCCGCCAACATTGGTACCATTGACGTTAAACCCATCAACGCTGCCATCTGGCCCCGCAAACCGCGCGCGCAGGGCAAAAATGTTAGTATTATTACCGGAGCTGATAGGATCAGCCCCGCCCTCGCCGCAGTTGTCTGAATTCATGATTGGCAGCATAAACTTGTCCCACGAATACTCTCCGCCAAAATCGCAGTTTGCGTTCCGGGAGCCGCCGCACCACAAAGTGGTCCATCGGTTATCCCGAGTTTCGGGAAGCACGCCAAGACTGCTTCTGGCAGAGCCATCGCGGTTGATGATGAACTCTTCATTAGCCGTCGGCCAACCCGAATCTTGCTGTCTTTTAACCACTAGCTTGATTGCTTCAATATCATACTCGTAAAGCTTGCCGAGCGGGGATTGAGGCTTTACGGGAAACTGCAAGAGTCCGGTAGCAGATTGTTGACCTGCACCCGTCGCAGTATTTCCTTGCACCAACGGCCTGACAGGATGGTCTATACCTCCTCCTGACCCGCGCGTTCCATCCACTTTGCAAAAGTCGTTAGTTGCGCTGCACTCATAAAAATTAGCATCATACGCAACACGCCGGGCTTCTGGGTCCCCTCCTTCAGCAAGCGCCAGCACATACGTATTATCCCGCTCTTCCCCTGGTGTAATAAAGAACGTTGAGTTATCAATCCTATTCCCTTTCCCGGCTGCGCAGTAATACAGCGGCTGGCTCGCAACAAATCCGGCTTCCGGATGGTTCTCAAACACATTGGGCTTGCCCTGGACCACATCAACCGGCCACCAGGCAAGGCACGCAGAATTGCCGGATGGGTCAAGAACCGGAGAGCGCTCCAGGCAATAGCCGTACCAGCCCTGGTGCGAGGAAATCTGGCGCGTGTCAGCCGGGAGCGCGCGCTGGGACGCCTTGGGCAGATACACGGTCTGGTCCAGGGCATCCACTTTCTTGTAGGAGCACTGGCAGTTCTCCCCGCTCTCCTCGCACAAATTCAAATTCCTCAAGCGGGAGCTCTGGCCGAAATTTACGGGCTGTGAGTAGTTGGAACGCTCCTGGATTGAGCCGCGCGAGAACGGGGAATCCTGCTCCGGGTACCCGCGGCACTCAAGGCCCATGGCCCCGGCCCCAAGGTAGCCGAGCCGCGTGTCTGCGCCGGTTCCGCTCTCGGCCAGAACCTCAACCGGGTACTGGTTGGGCAGAGAGTAGCCCGAGTAGTCCCAGGCTCCGCTGTAAATGGTCTTGCCGCCGTCGTACCGACCCCGATACTCATCAAGGTCAAACACGGTTGCAACGCCGCCGTCTTTATACGCGGGCGGATAATCGCCGGAGAGCGGCGTAACCCACTTGACGCACGCGGTTCCTGATGGATTCATCTGCTGGCACCTGCCGAGATCGTAGGTGACGGTGCGCTCGGCCTGGGTGCTGGGTTCTTTGGCCTGGCTCGTGGTGGTCGGGGCGAGCCACTCCGCGCACTGCCGGGCCTGGGTTACGGAAAGCACGCCTGGCTCGGCGTCTGAAAACTTTGACTTCGGAATTGCGGCAGGATCATACTGGCCCGATGCCGAGGTAAAGTGCCCCTTGCTGAATTCAACACAACCCGCATCAACGCTCGGCCCTGTGCAATCTCCGGCGCTGACCTCATCAGCAATCCGGAATAAGGTTGTTGCCGCGCCTTCGGAAAGGTCGGAACGGGTTGGCTTGTACGCGGTGCAGGAGTTTGCTTCAGCCGGGCAAAGGGGCACATACCCGCCCGTGGTGTTGCATAAGGCATTGGGATCATCCGGCTGGACAAACCCGCCTTGCCCATTGGTTCCCGGGGCATCCGGATTCCAGGCGCAGAGCTTGTCCCCGGGGTCGCGGAAATAGTACGTGCCTCCGCTTGCGGCTGTAAACGCTTCGCACCACAATCCCTCCTGGTTGCACAAGCTGCCGTTGGCCCCGGTAAACTCATCCGGATCAACGCGCTTGTACGCAGCGCTCCAGTCGGCAACGGCTGTGTCCGGATCAGATCCTGCCGGAGGAGAACCCAAGGCAGTGCACCCTGCCGCGGACGCGGCAACTTTGTTGGCCGGATCAATGTACCGGTAGTTCACTGTGTCCGCGGGAACCGCGTGCCAGGCCGGGCTTGCTTCCGTGCCCATGCTGAATGCCTGGCTGTAGGGGTAGTCCGAGTTCCGGGTGTCAATCACCGCAGTGCAGGTCAAAGACCGCGCGTTTCCGAACAGCTTGTCAAACTCGGAAACATAGTAGGTGTTGCTCTTGTCATCGCGGTAGGCTTGGCAGGAGTTCCAGCGCGGAATGGTCCTATCAAGCGCCGGGTCGCCGTCCGGATCAGGGTTGTAGCATGCGTCCGGCTGATTGCCGCCCTGGGTTCTGGAAACAGTTGAGCTCTCAAGCCGGTAGTAGGTGTCCGGAATCTGCACCAGCTCCATATCATCAAGCAGCAGCGCGCCGCCCCCGACCGTGATGCGTAAAAACGCGGGCTCTTCATCGCGCGGCCAGTAGAGCGGGCCGAGCGCATAGTCGCGCCACTGCTCGGGCGCGATGATATTCGGGGGATCGCCCGCAACCGCGTTCGGACTGCCGGATCCGCGGAAAAACCACTCATCTCCGCCCCCTGCGGTGGTCAGGTGCGCTCCGGTAATCGCAACCCCGCCCAGGCTGGTTCCCTTTGCCACAAACCGCAATTCATACGTGTTGCCCGCAAAGGAACGCCCGGCAATGGCGTCCGCAAACGCCTGCATCATTGAGAGGCGGGCATCAAACAGCACGGACCGGCCCTGGTTCGCGGCCGTATCGCTTGAAAGTCCGACATTGGGAATATCCCACTGGCTGGCATCTTGGTAGTCGTCCAATTCCCCTTCAAACGGCTCGGTGAACAGGGACCGCACCACGTTCGCCCGCTTGCCCTTGTACTCGCGGCATCCGACCGCGGCGGATGAGCACTGGTTCGCCTCGCTCGGGATAAAGTACCAGGATTCCTGCACTCCGCCCGCTTCCGCGGCGCGCCGAAACTGGGTGCACTGGCCGGAAGCGGTTACAATCTTGTTGGCATCGCGCCGGTACTCAACCCCGTTTTCATCTGAAATAAACGTGCGGCACAGCGTACCCTGCTCATCGTCGCTGCACACCGGCGAACCGCCGGCTTGGTCCTGGCATGAGGCGCTGGCCGGGTCAACCGCGCCCTGGCGCGCTCCCTGCGGAAACACGGCGCACGGGCCTCCTGAATGTACATCTTTCAACAACTGCCATGTCTTAAGATTGTTCCCTTCCCAGGTATAGAACGTGGCAGTGTTCGGATTGGCGTCAAGCACGCAGGATTCAATGCGGTTGAAGTAGGCGCGCGCCTCGGTTTGCGCATTGGTAAACGCCTCGCACCCGACCTGCTCCCGGGTGCAGCTTTGGGCCTGGTTCGGTATGAACTGCGCCCGAGTGGGCCGCGTGTTCGGGTCAACAAGCCTCTCAATGGGGGTTGGCATGGCAAGCAGGGTGTCAAACCCGTTGCACGCCGCCGCGCACAAGCCGTTCGCGGTCAGGCGCGCGTACCTCGCGGATCCGCCCGCAACCGGAGTGTACGGCCGGGCGCTTGTTTCTTCGGCAGTGCACTCGCCTGCGTCCGCAAACACGCTCTTGTTCTCGGTTCCATACGCCTTGTATGCGGTAGTCGGGGATGCAACGTTAAAAGAACCGCTCACCGGAACCGTGTTCAGCGTTGCAATACCTTTTTGTGATGCGATTGCTACCGTTGCAATGGCATCTGCCCCTTGCTGAAGCTTTATTTCCTCAAGCTGGATGTCATCGTACAGCGCCCGATTTTTGAGGTGAATAACAACGCGCGTTTGGTTCGCGCTGTAGAACGTTGCCGCAAACCGCGAACCTTGGTATGTTCCCAGGTTTGGAACGGCCAAAGTAAGGGTGTTGGATTCGGCAAAGCTGTAATCCGGGAATGAGACGCTCTTCAGGGGCCCGCTTGCGCTGACCTCAATGATTGCATCAAGAACGGCTGCGTCATTCGGATTCGGGAACGCGAAAAACGAGAACGTGTAATAGGTATAGGGCTTGATAGTGATTTCCTGCGATGCGTCACTCGGCGCAATCGCGCCGGCTCCGGGCACATATATGACATTCAAATCCTCTCCGTTCAAATTCCAGCCACCTTCTTCGGGTGCCGGAGGAACAAGCGAACCGATGGAGCCGATTCCCGAAGGCCTTGCGCTAAACAACTCTTCATCAAACCCCGGGTTCTTGATGTAGTTGACTCCCGGGACCAGTGGAATCACCTCCTGGCTTTCTGCTTGGGATGCGCTACAGGACTGGGCGTTGTTGTTCAAATAAATCTTTTTGCTCTGGTCCCACGCATCTCCGCTCGGCTTGGTGCTGTACCACTTGCATCCGGCGGCCTGGGCCGTGCACCCCGCATTATCCACGTATGCGGTTAATAGATTAAGGGGCTTGGGCGAGGTAAAGCTCTGGCAGGTCGCGTACTGGGGTTCGCACGATTGGCCGGTAAGCTGCCAGGTAACGCGCTCCCGCGTGCAGTACCCAAATCCGCCGGTGCAGTTTCCGTTCGCATCTTCGTTCAAACAGCTTGCCAGGTCAACGCACACGCTCTGCCGGTTCGGGGACTGGGCGTGCTCCGGCAAAGAGCTGTACGCGAGCGCCCGGCACTCGGCCTGGGGCAAGGCGAGCACCCACGCCGGATCAACTAAATGGGAAATGCTCTGGCCGCCTTCGGGGCACCCCTCGGCGCCAGCCGGGACGTCAAAACAATCAAGCAATTTCTTGAACGGAACAGCCTGGGATCCCAAACGGCTTGCCGCAAGCTCCCATCCCAGGGGAACCACGCGCAAGAACCGCAAGCGCTTGAGGTTTTCCTCGGAGAGGTTGGGCTGGCTTGCAACGTGGGCCTGGGGGAACAGCGTGTCTCCCGGAATCATGCCCTGCTCCACTGCCTGTGCCACGGTAAGCTTCTGCTCCACAGCCTGTTTGAACCCGTCCGAGAGCAAACAGTTGTACGGAGACTGGTACACGTTCGGGTCCTCCGAAGCCGGGCAGATGCTCATATCTGAAATCAGATTAACGGAGCCGCCGGAAATCCCGAACGACGGCGGCTCGCCGAACACGTTCTTAAACGACGCCTGGGAAACCGCGGCAGTGGACCCCAAACCCCCGGGACCCCGGCCGCCGGTCCTGGCAATGTTCCCGCGCAACAGCCCCCTCTGGAGCCTGCGCAAATAGGTCTGCGCGAACGTGTTCGCGAAAATCGCGGCCGCGTCCACAAATATGTCTCCGGTGGGCTGTACGTCCTGCTTTAAAGCTTTCTCGGTGGCCTGTTTTTGTGTCTCGGTCACCTGGAACGAAGGCGTGACAGTCACGCCGGTAATCAAATCTTTGACTGCCTTTGGCACTTCTCCGGCGCGCTCTATCTTTTCCTGCTCTATCTGCTTCTGCTTCTCTTTTTGCACGTTCTCGCGCAATACCAAAAACGCTCCCAGCTCATTGCGGTCAAGCTCAAATCCCTTGGAAAGATTCTTAAAAGCCTGCTTCTGGTTTGCGAATGCGGCGCCGAAATTGCCCGTGATATCCGAAAGGCTGCATCCGGTCTTTCCTAAATCACCGGATGTGGCAAGGCCAGGGCGATCCGGAAACAAATCAATATCCTGGATTGATTTTGAAACGCCAATGGTCAGCTTCAAACGGGACTGCACGCTTTGCGGGCTGCACAAGTTGATGGGCAGGCCCTGGGACACGTTCACCAGAAACGTTCCCGCGATTTGGTCGCCAATATCCGTAAGCGCGTCCCCCAGGGGCTGCTGGAACACGAGCGGCTTTTTGCCTTTGTCCCCGCTCGCAAGCCAGACCGCGCTGTCCTGCGCCAGGCGGTAGGTAATGAAGCGCAATGCCGAGTGGAACGCGACCGAACCCACGACTTTCTTGATGCGACTAAAAATGCTTTCCGTTTTACGCGGCACATCTTCAACCGTAACAACAGGAATCACCGCGTGGCTGGGCGCAACACTCCCAACAAACATAAAAACCATCACTGACAGCGCCAGTAGTATCCGCGCTCCTCTGGGTTGGTTCCGCCTCTTCGGCGGATATATTTTGTGTGTATGCATGCTTCCTTGTCATTGCGAGCCCGTCTCCTTGGCGGGCGAAGCAATCCTATCGTCGCTACAGGGCTTGCGCCTGACGTATCCTCTTTCTTAATATTTTTTTCTCCGGATTTTTCAAAAAATTCTTTCTGGATACAACCGATCGCCCCAGCCTCTTTTCCAGCTTTTTTCTGGCTCCGCCGGCAATATCCCCGCCAGCTTTGGCGTCGGCTTTAAGTTTTGGCATGCCTTGCGAATCCTCGGTGCGGTGGATTTCGGTAGTGGCACGCTCGCCCAGCATATTAAAAATCAATTCAAAATCATCCATATGGTCGCGCAGATTCTGCCGTTTGAGGCCCTTGAGCTTTTTGTACTGGCTCGGCGTGATGCCAAACGCGGCTTTGGAAATCTCGGCGGTTAAAATTTCGTAATCCTTCTGCTCCTGCGCGCCCCGCTTCTGCCATTCATCCGTCAACTCCTCGCGGATGGCAATGCCCCGCATCCGCTTTTCAATCCAATCATCGCTGTAGCCCTTGAGTTTGTAAAGCATCCTTGTCCGTTTAGTGGCCAGTTCCGGATTTTCTATCTCTTGCAAACGCTCATAGCCGACCTTGGCCAGCCAGCGCTTAAACGGTTCGGCTTTGGGAGAGGGAATAGACTGAATGAGCCGAAATATACCCTCCGTATTCCAGCAATACATTTTTTGCCTTCCTCCGCCAGTTCCCATTTCCAGCATAAGGGGTGGTACAAATTGTACCCCCCCTTGGTCAGTAAGTTTTGCCAACTCATCATCTCTCTGCTTTAATCTTTTAAAATATTGAGCCGGATCATTAGAATCTGTCAGTGACTCAATAACATCATTAACCACAAACCACCACTCGTTGTTATAAAGTGTTTTCCTGATCTGCTTGCCTTTGAATAAGGCGATTTTGGTTTGCGTGTATGACATGCTTCCTCGCGAAATTAAGATTGCTTCGGCCTTGAATACAAGGCCTCGCAATGACATTATGGCGTTTGTTGTTCCTCCGCAACTTCCTGGAACAGTTGCACCAAATCTTCGTCCGAAGTTCCGGCAAGCTGGTCTTCCGGAATGCCGGAATCGCGCAAGAGCGCGCGGATCTGTTCGGCAGTGGGAATGCCCCCGGCCTCAAGCGCATCCAGGGCAGCCTGGGACTCCGGAGAAAAATCCGTTGCTTCCGGCGAACCTTGCCCTGCTTCTGCCGAAGCCCCCAGCTCGGCTGCGGTGAGCTCTTCCTGGATGCCCTCAAGCGTATTAATGATGTCGCTGCCGCATACCCTGCCCGCGGGGCAGACCGGATCCGTGCCAAGGGCAACTTCTTCCGAATCCGTTGCCCCGTCCGAATCCGAATCAGCAAGATACGGCGAGGTTTTGTGCACGTTCAGCTCGCTCCAGTCATCAAGCCCGTCTTCGTCCGTATCAATCACCCGGAGCCGCGCATCATCAAACGCGGCGGCGCTGGTTGCGGCATTGGATTCCTGGGTTCCCACGTTCACAATCTTGATCTTTTGGTTGATGCTCGCCGCCCCGAAAAACACCGCAGTTGCCGCAAACACCCAGAACCCTATTTTAATCAATTTGTCGTGCATGTGAGTGGATGTATTATATCACAAAACACTATGTTTTTCCTAGAGCCCCCACAAGGCGAATCCAATCCGGAATTGAGAGCTCCTGGGCTCGTGCGGTTTCGGGCAGTTTTGATTGCTTGAGCGCCTTCTTAATGGCGTCTTGCGGCAGTGATAAGCCTGCGGCCAGGTTGTTGCGCAGTTGTTTCCGCGGACTTGCAAAACCAATGTGGCTAATCTGCCAGAATCGCTTCTCATCAATTACCTTCCCCTCCTTTATTAAGGAGGGGATTAAGGGGTGGTTCGGTATTGCGCTGACATCGTCTATCACCAAAAGCGCGGAATCAACCCGGGGCTCGGGCCAAAACGCTTCCCGCGGGACATTAAACGCGATAGAGGGCTTGGCGTACAGCTGAACCGATAATCCGAGCAAGCTTAAATCCCCGGGCGCGGCGCATACGCGTTCCGCAACTTCTTTCTGCACCAAAAGCACCAAGCCCGCGGGCTTCGGCAATTCAGATGACACGAACTTCTTGATGATGCGGCCGGTAATGTGGTACGGAATGTTTGAAACAACGCGGTACGGCTCCTTGTTAAACCACGCCGCAATTTCTTGGTTTGAGAATGAGAGTATGTCGCCCTGGATAACGCGCACTGGCTTTGATGCGCCAAACTCGTTTGAGAGGTAGTGTGCGAGCTTTCTATCAAATTCAACCGCAACAACATTCGCCCCGCGACCGGCCAGCGCGCGCGTTAACACCCCGAATCCGGGCCCGATTTCAAGAATGTTCTCATTTTTTTTGGGTGCAGCGGCTATAATGATGCGTTCAAGAACTTTCTCATCAACCAAAAAATGCTGGCCCGAATCAGGGGAAGGCCGCACGCCCAGCTTCTCTGCCAGTGTCTGCGGGTTCGGCATAGGTTAGCGCCGTAAAAGCCGGATCGGTTCGTACTTGATGAGCGAATACAAGAGCGTCATAAGAGCCGCGATGATGAAGAGTGCCCTGAACGATTCCGGAAACCGCCAAAACACGACGAGTGATGCGAGTATTGCCAGAATCTTGCCCACAATCAGGGACATTTCAAAAAAGATCACGGTCTTCATGATGCTCGTCTGGTTTGCGTGGTCATAGGTTTCCGCCATCATGGGAATCACCACCACGTTCTTGGTGGTCCTGCCCAGGGCGTCCGTTGCGAACACGCCGAACACTCCTGCCACCCACAGGCGCAAGAGCCACACCAGAGAGCTGAACATCGCGCCCGCCTTGAGAATAGCCCTGCGGCCTCCCCGGTCCCCGTCCACCATGCGCCCCACGTACAACAGCACCACGGTTGTGGCAAGCGTGGATAGCGCAACCACGGACCCGATTTCAAAAAAGTTGGTAAGTATGGTGTAGATGAACACCGGCCAGATCACCATCACAATGAGCTCTTCACCGAACCCCAGGTACCCGATGAAATTCCTGCGGTTCTCGCGGTAAAAAAGCCTCCGGAAACTATGGAAGTATGAGAACGGCACCGGCGTAAACCGCTCCGGAGTCGCGAGCAGGGGCAAATTGGAGGCAAGGATGATGATGGTTGCGGCCGCGAACAGCGCCTTGAATCCCCATGCCGCGAGCAGGGCGCCGCCGAGGAGCGGCCCGGCAATGGACATGATCATGGTTGCGAGGAGCAAGTTGGAAAGCTCGCGCCCGCGTTCGCTCCCCCTCCCGAACCGCGCAAAGTCCGCAAGGTACCCGGGCCAGTAGAACATTTTCTGCACCACGAACGCGGCAATGGCAAGCCCGACAAACGCCGGGTTCTGGGGGATGAGGAAGAGGAAGATGTAGTAGAGCGCCAAAAACGGGCTCCCCACCAAGATGGCCTTCTCGTACCCGAACCTGCGCGCGAATTTCGCGCCCAGAGGGATGAACGCCAGATACAGCGCGTACACCGCAAGGTAGAAGAGCAGTATCTGCCGGAGCGAAAACCCGAGCTGGTACAGGTAGATGGGCTCAAAAATCGCGACCATGGCCGCGGCGAACGTCACAATGGAAACCGAAAGGTAGAGCTCCCGCACCTGGTACGAAAGCCGGGTCGCAAAAAAGGTTTTAACGGTTGCAAGCGGCTTGAAACTTGGCATTTTGTTTTATGTCATTGCGAGGCCGAAGGCCGAAGCAATCTTATCAACGCGCTAAAGCATGCAATACACATACTCAAAATCGTTGATAGGATTGCTTCACTTCGTTCGCAATGACAACTTTATCGCCCCTTCGCGGAGCACCGTTACGTTATTATCCCATACTTTTACGAAGGTTGAAACTCTTTTTTGGGGCAACGGGCCTTCGTCAACCACGCAATCAATGAGTGTGAACGCATCGCCGAGCGATTGTTGAACCGCTTCCACCGCATAGCAGCTCGGCTCGCCTGCCCTGTTCGCTGATGTTGAGACCAGGGGGGCGCCGAGCGCTTTGGAAAGTTCGCGCGCGGTACTGTTATCCGGAACGCGGATGGCGATGCATCCGTCTTTGACAGCCAGCGGAGCAAGCCCCTGCTTTTTCGCGGGTAGCACGAGCGTCAATGGTCCGGGCCAGTGTGCGGCCGCGAGCTCCTCCGCTTTTCCGGAAAATTCTGCCCAGGCTCTGGCCATATCAGCATCAGCCGCAATCAAGGGCAATGTCTTTGACTCTTCGCGGCCTTTTATCCGAAAAATCTTTTTCACGGCATCCTCATTCGTGGCATCGCACCCCAAAGCATACGCCGTGTCAGTGGGGTACACAATCACTCCCCCATTTTTCAAAACTGAAACTGCATCTGTCATATTTTAATCGTCATGCTGGAGCCATGTACTCATGGCGATAGCATCTCCGCGACTGACAGACAAGATTCTATCCTATCGCTACGCTCCAGGATGACGCGGCGAGTACGCCTCCAGAATGACGCAAAGTCATCCCGCAACAAAATTAACCAGCTTACCCTTCACAAACACAGCCCTGGCAACCGCCTTCCCTTCCAAATGTTTCTTGACGTTCGCGAGCGCCAAGGCTTTCTTCGTGACTTCACCTTCATCCGCGCCCGCACGTATGACGACATTCCCGCGCAGCTTGCCATTCACCTGCACCGCATAGTTGATTTCATCCTGCGCCAAAAGCAGAACGTCAACCTCGGGCCACTTCTCTTTTTCAATCACCTCCTTGTGCCCGAGCATCTCCCACAGCTCATTGGTGATGTGCGGGGCAAACGGCGACAGAACTTTGAGGAACGTTTCCCAGTGATGCGCGCTGATGCGCTCGTGCTTGTACACCAGATTGATGAAAATCATGAACTGCGCAACAGCCGTGTTGAATCCGAACGACTGGATGTCGTCTTCTGTTTTTTTTACGGTCCTGGCAAGCTCGCGGCCAACAATGAGCTCTTGTTCTCTGTTCAGGTAAACAGTATCCACAAACGCGTGGCTGTTCCACACGCGCTCCAAAAATCTCCGCACCCCCACAATGCCGTTCGTGTCCCAGGGCTTGGCATCCTCCAATGGCCCCATGAACATCTCGTACATGCGCATCGTATCCGCGCCGAACCGCGCTATCACGTCATCCGGGTTAATCACGTTGCCGCGGGACTTGGACATCTTCTGCCCGTCCGGCCCTAAAATAAGGCCCTGGTTGCGCAGCTTTAAGAACGGCTCTTCAAAATTAAGATAACCCAAATCATGCAAAGCCATGGCGATAAACCGGCTATACAAAAGATGCATTACCGCGTGCTCTGCGCCACCGACATACGTATCAACCGGCAACCAGGCTTTGATCTTTTTCTTGTCCGCAAACTCTTTTTGATTCTTTGGGTCCGTGTACCGCAGAAAGTACCACGAAGAATCCACAAACGTGTCCATGGTGTCTGATTCTCTTCGCGCCGGTGACTCACAGTTTGGACATTTCACGTCATGGAAAGACTTTGACCGCGCCAAAGGCGACTCCCCTTTTGGCAGGAAGTCAACATCATCCGGCAGAGTGACGGGTAAATTTTCTTCTTTCACGGGCTGTTCGCCGCACTTGTCGCAGTAGATGATGGGAATGGGCGCGCCCCAATATCTTTGGCGAGATATCAGCCAATCACGCAACTTGTACTGGATGGTCAGCCTGCCTTTGACCGCATCAGTGATTTTCCATTTTGCTTCTTCGGATGAATCTCCTGAAAATGTATCAGAATTGATCAAGACTCCGGACCCGACGTATGCCTCTTCTTTTTTGTCCCCATCGGTAAAGTCCGCATCAGTAATCACTTGCCTGATGGGCAAACCATATTTTTTCGCAAACTCATAATCGCGCTCATCATGCGCTGGTACCGCCATAATAGCGCCAGTGCCGTATGTGGCCAAAACGTAATCCGCAATCCACACCGGAATCTCTTCTTTGGTTCCCGGATTGATGGCAGCTACGCCTTTCAGCTCAACGCCGGTTTTCTCTTTTGCCAGATCCGTGCGCTCCAACTGGCTCTTGCCGGAGGCGGCTTTGACGTACTGCTGCACTTCATCCCAATTTTCAATTTGACCCTTCAGCTCGCGGATGAGCGCGTGCTCCGGCGCAAGCACCATGTACGTTGCCCCGAACAAGGTATCCGGCCGCGTGGTAAATACCTTAATTTTTGATGACGAACCCTTGACCTCAAACTCCAGTTCCGCACCCTCGCTTTTGCCGATCCAGTTCCGCTGCATGTGTCTAATAGGCTCTGGCCAATCTAACTTTTCCAAATTTAACAGTAAGCGTTCCGGATACGAGCCGTTCTTTCCTTTGGGGTCTGTTCCCGTAACATTAAAAAACCACTGCTCCAGATTTTTCTGGATGACTTCAGAACTGCACCGCTCGCAGTTGCCGTCTATCACCTGCTCGTTGGCCAGGACTGTTTGGCAATCAGGGCACCAGTTCACGGGCGCTTCCTTTTTGTACGCAAGCCCCGCGTGGTACAGCTGTAAAAACAGCCACTGGGTCCATCGGTAGTAATCCGGGGATGATGTGGAAAGCTCCCGCGACCAGTCATACGAAAATCCAAGCGACTTGATCTGGCGCGTAAAAGTTTTGATGTTTTGTTCCGTGCTCTCGCGGGGGTGCACCTTGCTCTTGATGGCGTAGTTTTCCGCGGGCAATCCGAACGCGTCCCAGCCCATGGGGTGCAAGACCTCATGCCCGTTCATGCGCACATACCGCGCATAGATGTCCGTGGCCGTGTACCCCTCCGGGTGGCCCACGTGCAAGCCAGCTCCTGACGGATACGGAAACATGTCCAGAATGTACTTCTTTTTACCGGCTTTCGGCTTATCCGATGCCGCAAAAACAGCGTCCTGTTCCCAGCGCTCCTGCCACTTTGACTCAATTGCGTTATGGTTGTATGCTCCCATAGTTATAAAGGGTATTAAACCCTGTGTTAGCTCCTCGGCTCGGAAATGAAAAGAGTACTTTTCATTTCACTCGCTCTACGTCGCTAATGAAGGTAGCATATCGGTTTTTTACCCAAAAATCAATGCATTTCCACCCGCTGGGTAACATTTACCCGTATAATGCGGTATAATGCGCATATGGCATTGAAACACGGAAACAGTTACCTGCGCATGCGCCAGCCCTCACGCAATGCGCTGCTCGCCAAAAAAAACGCAGTGCTCCTGCTTGGACTGGCAAGCAGCCTGGTGGTGCTCGCCCTAAAAATCATCGGGGGCGCAGTTTGGGTATTAAAATTCCTGGCAACGAAAACGTTCCGCATCCTGGTGCGTTTCTTTGGGCTGCCCGTGTACCGGGCGTTTAAGTCCGCGGAAGCGAAATTCGCGCATAGCGTCGGCTATGCGCGCGGCGAGTTCGGCGAAAACTTCAGCCGCAACGTGGTGCTCTACGGGGGGCTGATTGTGCTCTCATTGTTTGCGGCAGTCTCAAACCTCAAAGCGCGCGAACTCCGGCCCGAGGAAGTCGGAAGAAACTCGGGCATGTACGAGCTCCTGGTGGCGCAGGGCGACTATGAGCTGTACGTGGAAGAGAGCCTCTCGGAATCAGACTCGGGCGCGCTACGGACAACGGCTCCGGAACGCGCTCTCTCGGAAATAGGAGTGCAGAGCACCGTGGCCCCGACCGGCGAGCTTGCCGACACCGAGGATACCGCGCTGGTTTCGGGAACCGGGGACGCGCTCATCAAGCCGGATCTTCCGGGAACCGACGTAACGCCCAAGCCGCGCGACTCAATCATCACGTACGCGGTGCAGGACGGGGATACGATTTCACAAATCGCGGAGCGCTTCAACCTCAACACCAACACTATTCTCTGGGCGAACAACATAGGGCCCCGCGACTTCATCCGCCCGGGCCAGGAGCTCGTGATACTGCCGGTTTCGGGAGTAACGCACACGGTCAGCCGCGGGGATACGCTCAATGCCATCGCAAGCAGATACCGCGCCAAAGCAGAAGACATCCTGGAGATCAACAAGCTTGGCAGCGCTTCCGAATTGGTGATCGGCGCAAAGATCGTGGTGCCGGACGGCATTCCTCCTGCGCCGGCGCGCCCTGCCGCGGCCCCGTCGTCCGGACTCGCGGACCTCGGGAGCATCTTTAAGCCGGCTCCGGCTGCGGCCGGAGCCTTCAACTGGCCCACCACGGCCCGCCGCATTACCCAATACTTCCGCGGCTGGCGGCACACGGGAATTGACATAGGCAACAAGACCGGCCAGCCCGTGTATGCGGCTGATGACGGCGTGGTCACCACCTCGGGCTGGAACTCGGGCGGGTACGGGTACTACGTCATCATTGACCACGGCAACGGCATCCAAACCCTGTACGCGCACAACAGTAAAAATGGGGTTTCGGTCGGAGACCGCGTGAGCAAGGGAGGCGTGATTGCAGCCATCGGCTCAACCGGCCGCTCAACCGGGCCGCACGTGCACTTTGAGGTGCGCGTCAATGGCACCCGCGTCAATCCGCTAGACTACCTCTAGTCGTCCTTGGGCCGGTACTGCAGGGCCTCGGCAATGTGCGCGGCGGTGATTTCGGGTTCGCCCCCAAGGTCCGCAATAGTGCGGCTCACTTTGAGCACGCGGTGGAATCCGCGCGCCGAAAGGTGCAGCATATCAACCGCCTGCCGGATGAGGCTGCGGGATGGCGCGTCCAGCACGCACAGCTGCCGCACCAGCCGTGCCTCCATCTCGCTGTTTGAAATCACGTTGAACGGCTTCAAGCGCTCAAGTTGTATGCCGCGGGCGCGGTTCACGCGCTCGCGGATGAGCGCGGACGTTTCCAAGCCGCGCGCTTCCAGTTTTTCAAACGAAACGCGCGGCACGTCCACATGCAGATCAATCCTATCCGCGATGGGGCCGGATATTTTTGTGCGGTATCTGACAATTTGCGACTGCGTGCACACGCACGCGCGCTCGGAATCACCCAAAAACCCGCACGGGCACGGGTTGAACGAGGCAACCAGTATGAAGCGGGCCGGAAACGTAACGCTCCCCTGCGCGCGCGAAACTGTTATGCGCCCGTCCTCAAGCGGCTGGCGCAGGTTTTCCAAAACGCTCCGCGAGAACTCCGCGAATTCATCCAAAAAAAGGACGCCGCGGTGCGCCAGGCTTATTTCTCCAGGCCGCGGGAACGCCCCGCCCCCGACCAGGGCAATGCCGGACGCGGTGTGGTGGGGGCTGCGGAACGGGCGGACCGAAACGAGCGGCGTGTCCGGGGGGAGCGCGCCCGCAATGCTGTAAATTTTCGTAACCTCAAGCTGTTCGGGAAACGTCAGATCCGGCAGAATCGTGACCATGGCGGAAGAGAGCATGGTTTTGCCGCTCCCGGGCGGGCCGGACATGGCGATGTTGTGCGAGCCGGCCGCGGCAATCTCCAGGGCGCGCTTTGCGTGCTCCTGGCCCGCAATGTCGGCCATGTCAATGGAGTGCGCCTGCTCTGCGCGCTCTGCAGGCTCAAGCTTCTCAACCGGGATGATTGTCTGCTGCCCGTTGAGGTGGACAACGAGCTGTGAGAGTGTTGCAACGGGCATGATGCGTATGCCGGAAACCACGCTCGCCTCGCGCGCGTTCGCCGAGGGAATATAGAGGTGCTCGTAGCCCGCATCCCGCGCCCAGATGGCAATGGGGAGCATGCCGCGGCCCGGGCGCAGGCCCCCGTCCAGCGCAAGCTCGCCGACAAACAAGGAACGCGAGAGGTCGCCGCGGATCTGTTCCGTAGAAAACAGGATGCCGACTGCAATGGGCAGATCGTAGGACGCGCCCTCTTTTTTTAAATCAGCCGGGGCAAGGTTGACAACCACGCGCTTTGCGTACGGATAGAGGAAGCCGGAATTGCGGATGGCCGTGGGAATGCGCTGGCGCGATTCGGAAACTGCGGTGTCCGGCAATCCCACCACAATAAACATGGGGTACCCGCGCGACACATCCACCTCAATGGTGATCTTTTCGCCGGAGAGCCCTATCACCGCGCACGAGAGGACATTAGTGAGCATAGCGCTTGCCGGGAACCGCGAGCAGTGCGGCCCCGAGAACCACGAGCGCGTCCGCAATGTTGAACGCTCCGCCAAAAGGAACGGCCAGGTAATCAACCACGCCGCCGTAGAACAGGCGGTCAATGGCGTTTGAGAGCGCGCCAATAGCCACAAGCCCGAGCGGGCCTGCCGCCGAGGGGTGGGCACGTTTTGTGTACAGTGCGGCTCCGAGGACCGCAATGGCGGGAACCATGATCCAGAGTACTGCGGCATTGGGGACCGGCAGGCTCCACGCAAAAAATTCGTTTAGGGAGAGCCGCAGGCCGAACGCGGAATCAAAAACAAAAACCCCGCGCCCGAGCGCCGGGCTTCCCAGGGCATACTGCTTCAGCGCCCGATCAAGCGCAAATCCCAAAACCGCGAGCGTGGTGATGGCGCTACGGCTCCTCATGGCGTGATATCGGTTTCCGCGGCAGGATTTGCGCGGAGCCGATTCTCTCGGATGGGCTTGCCCGTCCGAGCGTCCATGCCATAGGCGCCCTTCTCAATGCGGAGGAGGGCTGCGTTGACCGCCTCAAGCTCGTGCTCAAGCTCTTCCACTACGTCGAGGTTGGTTTCGGTCTGCGCGTACTCGGCGGCATTGGACTCCTCATCATCCCCGTACTCCTGGTACGCGGTTTTGTAATCCGAAGAGTCTGGCCCCTTTCTGGCGCCGCGTGAAGACAAATCAGCTTCAAGCTGGTCTTTCTTGGCAAGCAGAGCCTGTTTTTGCTCTTTAATGAATGACGTGCTCAACGGTGTAGCGCTCATAGTATGGGAATTATAGCATACAATCGCCTCCTGAAACAAAAAAACAGGCCATACGCCTGCATCATTCGCCCCTCCCCAAAGAATTTCGTGGAGGGCGCACAGTGCGCCTCTGTTATATGAATAACTAGGACATGTGCGCCCCCTGATGGCTGTTTGTGGCAGCTGAGGAACGCACTATGAGCGCGCTCTTCAACATTTTGCTTTCAAGCAGCCCTACGTTTAGGGCACGGATCCGACTTAAGGTGCCAGTTCTCTACCGTCTATGTGGTTGCGTCCATCTGTGTATGGGCGAACCGCACTTTTTTTTGTTTTTGTTTCCCGGCCAGACACCGTTTGTTTTTGTTTTTGTTTTTGAATTGGAGGTCGGTCTCCAATGTTAAAGTTCAAGAAAGTAGAGAACATATACATTGTAGCATACCTAAACGCAAAAGTCAATCATCCTCGTTCGGGGACTCTATTCGCCTGCAAGTTGAGCGCAGCCAAAAATTCCAAATTCAGGAGATTCAGTGATGGTGATGCTCGTAACAGGCTGAAGCGCGGGAAAAATATTGGATAGAAAGCCGCCGGAAAGGCGGACGCTTCCGGTTGAGGGGCCGCCCAATGAGCAGGACCCAATACCGGCTGATGCGCGAGTGCCCGAAAGCAGGGACATGTCATTCGTCAGTACCCTTCCCAAGCCAGGAATCACGCCCGTGGCCAATCCGCGCGGCTCGCCTACTCCCCGGAGCTCTTTTAATGGAAACTCGCGGCCTTCGTAGGGCGCCGAAACCTGCTCCCATAGAAAATCACCAATATCAGCCCGCAATTCAACCATGCTCGTGCCGTCCGCAAGCGGGATTTCTTTGGCAAGCGGGTGCGCCACCGCAAAGAGCGTCTCCGCAATAGGCCCAACCAGGTCTTCGGGCACGCTTTCACTTACAAGCACAATCCAGGATGGCTTGCTTGGAGCGCCGGTTTCCGGATATCTTAAGAGAAAAACAAGCTCGGAACCGGCCAGCGCGGAAAGCAGGGACTGGGTATCAATATGGTAAAAGGCCCCTAAAAGCTCCTCTACGCTGCGTACGCCATCCTGCAGGTTTCCGGAAAGCCCGGAAAACCACGCACCCTGCAATGAGCCTGCATCTGCCGCGTACACAGCCACGTCCCCGCTGAATTGCCCGTACAGCGCATACAAGGGGCTTGCGGAAGCGCTTGACAAATCTGTTCTGCCGCTCTTTTGAGCTGCTCGTTGCGATGAAAAAGTTATTTTTCCTGGGGAATAGTAAAAGTCAAGTACCCCGGGAAGATCTGCTCCTTGGAGTAAAAGCCGGATGGCGGGGTGGCTTGCAATCACGCCCTGGTTTTCGCGGGAAACAGCGATTGTTCCCATGCTCCCCTTGGGCGGCGCGGAAAGTGTTTGCGCGAGCGGTGCTGTAGGCTCTGCGCCAAGTTCCGATGCCACAGATGCGCTGGTTGCAATATACAGCCTTCCATCCCGCATAAACCACACCCATTCCGGGCTTTTGCGCGCCCACAATCCCCCTGCCGGACCGACACCGGGGTAGATTGCGCCCTCCTGGGGCTCGGAAACGCCCGAAACAGCAGCCCACGTTTCCGCCTCTGCAAGGGTTCCGGCAAGCACGAGCTCCCCGCTCTTAAGTTCCGCAAACTCAAGAGTCCCGGAAAACAAGCTTTGTACTTCCTTGAATGGCCTGTTGTCCCAGGAGAGCACGTCAATCCGGGAAACGAGATCGCGCACCGGATCTGTTGGGAGCGCTGTGCGCTTCCATAAGAGCGCGCGATCGTACCAGTAGGAACCCGCGCCGAGGTCCGCGCTCGCGTAGAACGGAGTTGCGGCCGGAAGCGCGCGCGCCAACGGGCGGGCGCGCCCGTGCGCAGACCAAAACAGCGCCCCTGCAACAAGCGCCGCGGCAACTGCCGCGTACCCGGCAAGCCGCAGCCGGCTCGTACGCGGCGATTTGGTGGCCAGCACGCTCTGGCCGATGCCCAAACCTCCGATGCGCTGTTTCAGTTCGTTGTCATACCTCTGGTACATGCCCCTATTCTAGCACGCATGCCGCTATCCCAAAAGCGCCCGCAGGACCTGCGGGCGCTTTCTTATCACTGAACACAATTTGTGTACGGTGTTTGGACTGCCACTGCTAGCTACCTCGGGCGGAATGGCCGGCCGCGGCCAGGCGGCCCGCCTCTGCGGCCTTCGTGGCCGCCGCCAAAACCCGCGCCTCGGGGCCGGGGCTCTTTGGTCACGCCCTGCACTTTGAGGTTGATTCTCCCCTGCTCATCAATCTCCATAACTTCAACAGCAAGCGCATCGCCGACTTTAACAACATCTTCCACGCGGTCAACGCGCCCTTGCGCAAGGTTTGAAATGTGCACCAAGCCTTCCTTGCCCGGAAGCACTTCCACGAACGCGCCGAAGTCCATGATGCGCGTAACTGTGCCCTCGTACTTCTCTCCAGCTTCCACATCGTGCGTCAAGTTCTTGATCCATTCTTCGGCTTTGGCTGCTCCCTCCGGGGTTTCGGACGTAATCATCACTAGGCCGTCATCATCAATGTCAATCTCAACTCCGCACGCGTCAATGATTTCGTTGATGGTCTTGCCGCCCGAGCCGATGACAAGGCGGATCTTGTCCGGATTGATGGACAAACTGGTGATGCGCGGCGCGTACTGCGAGAGCTCGTTCGGCTGTGCGATGACCGCTTCAATCTTATCAAGAATTTCCAGGCGGGCTGTTTTTGCCTGCGCGAGCGTTTCTTGTATGATCTGGTTGGTGAGCCCCTGTGTCTTCGTATCAAGCTGGATGGCTGTAATGCCGTCCCGCGTTCCCGCGACCTTGAAGTCCATGCCGCCGAGCCCGTCTTCCAAATCCTGCAAGTCCGTGAGGATCTTGTAGTTGCCCTCATCATCCGAAGCCAAGCCCATGGCAATGCCCGAAACCGGCTTTTTGATGGGAACTCCGGCATCCAAAAGCGCGAGCGTTGAGCCGCACACCGAACCCATGGAACTGGATCCGTTTGAACCCAGGACTTCCGATACCACGCGGATGGTGTACGGAAACTCTTCTTTGGGCGGCAGCATGGGGACAATGGCTTTCTCGGCCAGGGCGCCGTGCCCGATTTCCCTGCGCCCAGGGCCGCGCAAGGGTCCTGCTTCCCCGACTGAAAACGGCGGGAAATTGTAGTGGTGGAAGTAGCGCTTCTTGGTGTCATTCTCCTCAAGGGTGTCAAGGATCTGTTCCGAACCCGGCGAATCCAGGGTTGCAACCGAAAGAATCTGGGTCTCTCCGCGGGAGAACAATCCGGAACCGTGCGTGCGCGCCAGCAGGCCCGCTTCCAGAGTAATGGGCCGGATTTCATCCAACGCCCGTCCGTCAACGCGTTTTCCTTCTTTAAGAATGGCAACGCTCACGCTGCGCTCAATGAACTTGGACGCGGCAGCCGCCCCGATCTTGCGCTTTTCCTTGCCCACCTGAAGCGTACGCAAGCGCTCTTCCAGTTGTTCCAAGAGCCCTGCCACGGCCTGCTTGCGCGAACTCTTGGTCTCCTTGGGGCCAGTAAACAGCACGCCATTGATGCGCTCGGCAACGAACTGCTCCGCTTCCTTGGCCGGGTCAATGCCGGATCCGTCGTCTTCCGTGGCAAGCGCCTCGGGCTCCTTGAACTTCTCAAGCCCGATTTCGCCCTGCATCTTGGAAAACAAATCAGTGAGTACACCCAACTGCTTTTGCGCATACCCAACGCCTTCATACACAAGATCTTCGCCCGCCTCTTTGGCGTCAGCCTCAATCATGAGCGTCTTTTCCGCAGTCCCGGCAACCACCAGGTTCAGCTCTGATTCGCGGCGCGCCGCATAGGACGGGTTGACCGCCCACTCGCCGGCCGCGCTTGATACGCGCACCGCGGCAATGGGCCCCTTCCACGGCACGTCGGAAATGGAGAGCGCGGCCGAGGCCGCATTCAAGCCCACGATGTCCGGATCATTCTCCTTGTCAAACGAGAGCACGGTCAGAATAACCTGCACGTCGTTCTTGAGCCACTTCGGGAACAGGGGCCGCACGGCGCGGTCCACGAGCCGGGCAGAGAGGATGGCCTCGTCAGTGGGCCGTCCCTCGTGCTTAACGAACCGCGAGCCCTTGATCTTTCCGGCTGCATACAGCTTTTCTTCGTAGTCAACCATTAAAGGAAAGTAGCCAATGTCTTCCCGCGGCTCCCCGGGCATCACCACTGTGGCGAGCACCTCGGTGCCGCCGAAGCGCGCCAAAACGCTCGCATTGGCCTGCAAGGCGAGCTTGCCCGTCTTAAACACGAATTCACCTCCGTTCACTGATACGGTATACTGTTTCTCTTCCATAAAAACTCCTCGGCAGTGGAGGCCGCACCGGAGTCTATTTAATCTCGCCTCATCGCAGAATGAGAAGAGGTTAAATAAACCCGCTCGCGTAGGCCCTGGCTGCCCTACTAATAATTGCTTATCGCTTGATTAAGAACTTTTTGCTTTCTCCCAGGTCAGTGAACAGGTCAGCTGATTCCTTGAGCTTGCTGGACGCGGTCTTGGTGAACGCCATGACCTCCACCACGCATCCTTCGCTGTACTTGAGGTACGAAACCAGCGGCTCAAAGTCGCCGTCCCCGGAAACGAGCACCACGGCATCCAGCTTTGCGGCCATGCGGATCGCGTCCATGCAGATGCCCACGTCCCAGTCCCCCTTTTTGGCGCCCCCGAGGAACACCTGCAGCTCGCGCGACTTGACCTCAAACCCGATTTTTGCGAGCGCCGCAAAAAAATTATCTTCATCTGACTGCGGGCCTTTCACGGTATACGCAATGGCGCGGATGAGCTCGCGCTCACCCACGGCCTCCTCCAGGACCTTCCCGAAATTCACTTTTGCATCAAACAAATTTTTGGCTGAATAGTACATGTTCTGGATATCCACGAACACGCCTACCCTCTGTGCTTTGTACTGTGCCATATGCCTACACTACAAAAAAATATATAAAAAGTCAAGTATTGACGGTTCTTTGTCGGCGCTTTATGAACTGCTGCGGCGCGCATACTCATCGGCCGTCCGCCACACTGATGCCGGAATTGCGGGGTGCACCAGGCCCGGCCCAAAACGCAGGGTGTGCGCGATCTCGGACGAGGTGTACCCTCCGTACAGATACGCGTTCACGAGCTTGGGCCAGTGCGAGCGCGGATTCGGAATTCTTCCGGAGCCGAACTCAAGCTCCAGGGCCGACCGGAGTTCTGCGGCTTGGTACCGCTCCTCGGCAAGCGAGGAAAGGCGCGCTCTGCCGTACGCAAACGATCCCGCAACGGATGCGGCATCGGAAACCAATGCTTTTCTGCCCGGGCCCAAAGGGTCGTAGCCGTTGAGCGCCTCGGTGCCGTCGCTGTGCCCGTCCTGGTCTGAATCGGCATCCCAGGGGTCAGTGCCATACTGGTACTCAAAAAAGAGGGGGAGCCCGTCTGCGTCATGGTCAGCTAAAACATCATCCTTAAGGTGCGGGTGGAAGCCGTGGACGCGCTCCCACGCATCCGGCAAGCCGTCCGCGTCCGTGTCAAAACCTGTGTCAAGGCTTGAGAGCGTTGCAATGCCAGGTACCTGCGGATTGCGCTCGGACTGCAGGCCGTTTTGGTCAACCGCAACCACGGTGTAGTAGTACTGCTGGTTTGCCTGCACGGAGCGTGTGTTCAAAAACCCGCTGCCGCGGTATCCGGAAGCAACGAGATCCCCCTGCGTTGCGGGGTCAGTGCTGCGGTAAATGGAAACAGACGCGTACAAGTGCGGTTCGGGGTTCTGCCACGCAAGCTTAAGGGAAGTCCCGTCCCCGAGGTCGCGCACCGAGAGTTTGGCAACCGGAGGCGGGGGCGTGGAACCGCGGGTGCGCGCAAACGGGAATGCGCTCGCCAATGTTGCATCCGCACCCTCGCGGCCTGCGCTGTCCACGGTCTTAACCGCGTAATAGTACGTAATGCCGTTTTCCAGTGAACGGTCCTCGTACCAGGATCCGCCCACGCGGTCCGCAACCAGGCTGCCCAGGGCAGGAACCGTATTCCGGTAGATGCGCAGGTACGAAAAATTGTTTGATGGCGGGTTCTGCCACGAAAGCTTGACGGCTCCGGAAGACCCAGTCCCCTGGGCCACAAGGCCCGTAACCGGCAGCAAAACGTCCTGGCCCGCTGCATCGGCAACAACCGCGCGCCTGGGCTCGCTCTCGCTTTTCACCGCGCGGTTTGCGCCCAATGCCTGCACGCGGTAGTAGTACGCGGTGCCGCGGGGCAGATCGCGTTCCGTAAAGCTCCGGGACGTGGTTTCAATGCGAAAATCACCCCGCTCGTTTTCGTTCTGCGAGCGGTACACGCGGTATGCGGAAACGTCCGCGTCCGAGGGCTTAGTCCAGGAAATGGACACTCCTCCGGCACGATCCGCTCCTCCGGACAGCACGGGCTTTTCCGCTTCCAAGGCACTCGCGGAAGCGCTCGCAACGCCCGAGTCCCCGGACTGCACGTTGCCGGTGTTTACGGAACGCACGCGGTAGTAGTACGCAATCCCGTTGTTTACGGACCGGTCAATGTACTCGGTCCCGGACACCCGGCTTCCAACGCGCGAACCTGCGGATGCGAGCGCGGTTGAGCGGTACACATCAAACGTAAGCACGAGCCCGGGGTCAGGCCGCTCCCAGGTAACCTTGATGCTCCTGCCCTCGCCCGTATCCTGCGCCGCGACCGCAACCGGAGCCGGGACCACGGGCTTTGCGGATGCCTGCTGGGAAGGCGCGGAATCAATGCCCGCACTGGTCGCGACCACGCGGTAATAGTAGGTGACGTTGAACGAAACGCCGGAGTCAATAAACTCAAGGCCCGAAACCAGGCCGAGCGAGGTGCCCAAGCCCCCGCCCGTGGCAGAGCGGTGCACGCGGTACAGGCTTGCGCTCGCGGTAGGAGATGCCGCCCACGCAACGCGCACGGCCTGGCTAAAGCCGTGCTGGGCTGCGGACACATCTGGCGGCGGCTCAATCACATCTTGGCCGGTCGCAACCCCGGCGCTCCCGGCAGAGAGCGCGATCAGCCCGAGCGTCGCAATGGTGGTAAAAAACGGTTTCATATTACACTAAACCCTACACAGATAGGTAGGGTTTAGATGAAGATTAACTGTGGCCGCCGGAAGCGTCCGCCGGCGCTTCCTCTTCTGATGAACCCTCCTCGGTTATCGCGGTTTCGTCCTCCGGAGCCAGCGTGTGCTCGGCGCGCCTCTTGATGTGCAGCGCCTTGATGATGCTCTCGTAGGATTCCCCGTTTTCGCGCTGCAGGTAGTGCAGGAGCTTGCGGCGCTGCGAAACCTTTTTAATGAGGCCCCGGCGCGAAGAAAAGTCTTTCTTGTGCCCCTTCAGGTGTTCGGTGAGATCCTTGATCTCGGCCGAGAGAATGGCAATCTGCACCTCCGGAGACCCGGTGTCATTCTCGTGGGTCTTGTACTTTGCAATGATGCGATCTTTCTTCTTCTTATCAAGCATATCGTTGATAGTTAGTGATAGGCGGCATCCGAGTGGGCGGCGATCAAGCGCGCACCAAGGTACCGTAGCATGATGATTGCAATCTACCTGATTTGAGGCTTGTTGTCAAGAACGCGCAAGTGTCTTACAATAATAGCATGAAAAAACTTTCTTCCCTCATCACTGATTTCCTTGAGTACCTTGAGATAGAAAAAGGGCGCGCCCCGGCAACGCTCGGGAATTACGATTTCTACTTGCGGCGCTTTGCGCAGTGGGCGCGCGACCCCGGCCCGGGGCACATCACCATGGACGCGGTGCGCAGGTACCGGCTCTGGCTCAACCGCTACCAGGACCCGAAAACCCGCCAGCAGCTTTCCGCTAAAACCCAGAACTACCACCTGATTGCCCTGCGGAGTTTTTTGAAGTACCTCGCGCGCCAGGACATCCAGTCCTTGGCTCCCGAAAAAATTGAGCTCGGCCGCCAGGTGACCAGGGAGGTTGATTTTTTGGACGCTGATGACGTGGAGCGCCTGCTCGGCGCTCCTATGAAATCCGATGCAGCGGACATCATCAAGCTGCGCGACAAGGCGATTCTTGAAACGCTGTTCTCAACCGGCTTGCGCGTTTCGGAACTGACTGCATTGACGCGCGAAATGGTTAGCCTCGCCAAGGATGAATTCACGGTGCGCGGCAAAGGCGGAAAGCTGCGCCTCGTGTTTCTATCTGATGCGGCCAAAGACGCCATCAGGCGCTACTTGGACAAGCGGACCGGCGTTGAGGGAGCGCTCTTTATCTCGCACGACCGCGCGCAAAAAGCCGAGTCAAGAAAAAACAGCGCATCGCGCGCGCTGACCCCGCGGTCCGTGCAGCGCATCGTGGAAAAGCATGCCGTTGCCGCGGGCATCACAAAAGAAATCACTCCCCACACCCTGCGGCACTCGTTTGCCACTGACCTGCTCTCAAACGGCGCGGACCTGCGCGCGGTGCAAACCATGCTCGGGCACGAATCAATCACCACCACCCAGATTTACACGCACGTCACCAATAAACGGCTCAAAGACGTCTACCGCGCGTACCACGGAACAGCGGCCGCGCATTGACAAAACTGATTTTTTTCTGTTAAATGGCTAGTATCCTCAAAAGGACCGAGCCTACGACGAGCCCTCGTAGTTCAATGGATAGAACACCAGCCTTCTAAGTTGGTTATGCAGGTTCGATTCCTGCCGAGGGTACCATGGCGGCTATAGTTTAATGGCAGAACATCGGGTTGTGGTCCCGAATGCGAGGGTTCGATTCCCTCTAGCCGCCCCACAAAAAAACCCGCCGAACCGGCGGGTTTTTTGCATCAAACGTTTTACCTGAAAATGTTGAGTATTGATTTCCAGCCCGTGTACCGGGGCCGCTCATCCCCCTTTTCGGAATCATCAGAATCAAGAGCTGTAGTATTCCCCTTAACATACTCAAGGGGCGCAACGTATGCGCCGGTGTAGCGGGTGTAATTCTTGACCATGACCATGGCGTTTGCCGATGGGGCCAGAAACAGGGAAGCAGCCAGTACCAAGCAGAAAAGTGCCCTATATATGCCTGTTTTCATATGTATACTCCTTGTTAAAAACAAGAGTATATGGTACTCCTTTTGGGCCAAAAAGTCAACCCCTCCGCCTGCGGGCAGAGGGGTTGGACGGAAAACGCATTAGTTCAGTACCGAATCAAAAAACGACTTGAGCTGGGCGTAGGAAACTGATCCGTTCACGGGAATCTTTTCCCCGTCCGGGGTCACGATCACGGAGTAGGGCGTGCCCTGCCCGCCCGCAACAACCGCGTCATTGGCCTGCTGCTGCACTTTCTCGGCCCAGCGGCCGGACTCAAGGCACGCGGTAAAATCCGCGCGGTCAATGCCTGCGTACTCGGCAATATCCGGGAGCTCGTCCACATCAAGCCCGTTATTGGAAGGGGTCACCTCAAACACGCGGTCAATAAACGCCCAGAACCCGTCATTGCCTCCGAGCTCGCCCGCGCACTCTGCTGCTTCAGCTTCTTTTGGAGCCTTGGGGTGGATTGAGGTCAAAGGAAAATGGCGGTACACCCAACGCACGCGGTCTTTGTATTCGTCAACGGCCTGGGAAATTTCGGGATGGAAGCTCTTGCAGTACGGGCACTCAAGGTCCGAGTACTCAACAATGGTAACTCCGGCTTCGGGGTTTCCGCGCATCCAATCCGAATCCGTGACCGGGGCGAAATTGATGGCCGGAGCCTCGGGTGCCGCATTCCCGGCAACCGCGGACGGGTTTGCCGCCTGCGGAGCAGGAGCTTCTTCTGTGCGTAAAACCATGATGAGGAGCACAAAAAAGCCGACCACGAAAAATACGGCCAAAGCCGCGCCAATGCCCGCCAGGAAGCTCTGTTTGGTTGAGAGTGCCATGTGTGTATGTGGTTACTGTTCAAACGTGGTGTTAAAGGTACCAAACCAAGCGCGCCCCTGTCAAGGCGCGTGTTGATAAAGACGCTGGTCAATACCGGCGGCTTTGTGGTAGGTTGAAAGCATCACTCGGAGGGCACGCGCGGTGCCCTTTTACAATCCACCGAGCAGAAGAGGAGGCTCCTCGTGCAAAACACAGATTGCTATGTTGATCTGAAGTGCGGCGAGCGGGAGACTATGCTCTTTTTCCTGCTCAACGCGCTCCTGCAGTCGCGGATAGAGACGGGCCACGAGTCAGACGGCGACGAAGAGGTTAATGTCTACATGGCCGGACTCTTGCACTCACTGGTGGACGGCAGGTTCTATGTGGACAATGCCGACCACCTGGCCGCGTCACCGCTTGATGTGGCACATATAGCTGATCAGGCCGGAACAACCCGCGGCAAAGCCAACGTCTACCGCACCAATGCCGACCACCTCCTTGCGGCGTTTGGCTTGTTTGGCGGAGACGGGAACCGTATCTCGCGGTACCACAGGGCCATGGTTCTCCAGCAAACCGAAGCGAGTCTTGAGCACGCTCGCGAGTTCTACGAATGGGCAGTCTTGTTCTATGCCCGCATGCCAGCCCGGTATCGCGGCCTGGCCCTGACCTTGAACAAGCTCTCTGCCGGGTTTGACACCTACCGCCAGGTGCTTAGCCACATGGGCGCAAACTACATCGGTCTGCTCGCACGGCTGTCTGCGGGCCAGATGGCGCATCTGGAGCACGATGCCCACCAGGCGGCACTGCCTGCGATTGCGGAGCATGCCCTTGACCGCATGCTGGACGCGTACACCCGCTGGCGCGGCCAACCGACCGCTGCCAACCGGCGGCGCTTCATGGAGGCAAGCGGCCCGTACTGCCAGCTCAAACCCGACTTCAATCCCGCAACACTCGTTCCTGAACCGCCGACACAAGGAGGAAACGCAAGAGAAAACTAGGATGGGAGACCCCATCCGAAAAGCCCCGCCCGGAACACCGGACGGGGCTTCCTTTTTTTACCATGATGACGATTTAGCGCGCGTACTCTATGACACGGGTTTCGCGGATCACGTTCACTTTGATCTCGCCCGGGTACTTAAGCTCCGCCTCAATCCGATCCGCAATCTCGCGGGCCAGCTCGTGCGCACGGAAATCATCCACCTTGCCCGGAGTCACGAACACGCGGATTTCGCGGCCCGCCTGGATGGCGTACGCCTTTTCCACGCCCTCAAATCCGGTTGCAATGTCTTCCAGCTCGCCGAGGCGCTGGAGGTACTGCTCGTACGTGTCCTTGCGCGCGCCCGGGCGCGCGCCCGAAACCGCGTCCGCGACTTTCACGATCACGGTCTCAAGCTGGGCCGGGTGGTCGTCGTGGTGCGTGAGGCAAATCTGCGCAACCTCTTCGGGCAGGCCGAACTTCTTGCAGATGTCATACCCGATCTTGGGATGCCCGCCCTCAATCTCGTGGTCAACGGCTTTACCGATGTCGTGCAAGAGTCCGCCCTTGCGCGCGAGCTCAACGTTGGCGCCCAGCTCTTCGGCCAGCAATACGGACAGGTGCGCGATTTCAACAGAATGGGACAGCACGTTCTGGCCGTAGGATGTGCGGTACTTCAAGCGGCCGATGATCTGCACGAGCTTGGGGTGCAAACCCGCAACCCCGGCGTCGTAGGCCGCCGCCTCGCCCGCCTTTTTCATGTCAACCGCAATTTCCTTTTTGGCCTGCTCCACGGTCTCCTCAATGCGGCCCGGGTGGATGCGGCCGTCAACCATCAAGCGCTCCAGCGCTTTCTTGGCCAAGTGCCTGCGGATCGGCGAGAAGCCGGAAATCATGAGCGTCAGCGGGGTCTCATCAATAATCACCTCAACGCCGGTGAGCTGCTCAAGGGTCTTGATGTTGCGGCCCTCTTTTCCGATGATGCGGCCCTTCATTTCATCAGACGGCAAAGTCAAAGATGTGGTCGTGGTTTCTACGGCGTGGTTGGATGCGCACCGCTCCATTGCCAAGGACAAGAGCTGGCGCGCTTTCTCGTCCCACTCGTCGCTCCCTACCTCATCCAGCTTGCGCAGCCTCGTGAGCAAGTCATCCTTGGCGCGGATCTCTATGTTCTCAAGCAGCACGTTCTTGGCTTCCTCCTGCGAAAGGCCGGCAACTTTTTCCAGCTTCTCCATCTGCTGGACCTTGATTGCCTGGATCTGCTCTTTGGCCGCATCCAGCTGCTTATCCTTTTCCGCGAGCGCGGTCTGCTTGCCTTCCAAATCCAAAAGCTTCTGGTCAAACAGGCTCTCCCGCTTTTCCAGCCTGTCCTGGCTCGCCATAACCTCGCGCCTGCGCGTTTCCTCGTCCCGCTTTGCCTCTTCAATCACTGCCAAAGCGCGGTCCTTGGCCTCAAGCAGGACTTCTTTTTCTTTTGATTTCGCCTCCTGGATAATCTGCTCTGCCCGCGCCTCTGCCGAAGACACGCTCCGCGTGGCCGCGAGCTTGCGCACAATGTATCCCAACACAAAACCGCCCGCTACTGCTGCGACGATTCCTATGAGAATAAATGGGTTCATATACTATCTCTCAAACGCAGACACCGATGAGATAGTATGGATAGAAGAAGATGGGTTGCCAGAAATCACGAACAACGTGCGCTCTCCAAAAGGCGGCTATTCCAATCCAATAGGGGAAAACGCTATGAACATGGTTTCTATTTTTCTTGACGTTTTAGCAAAAACCTAAGGGGTTTGTTGCGGCAATTCTATCCAAGACTATCGGGCTACGGTAAACTGCTCAATTAATAATTACCTGTATTGAGCTTACCACAAAGGATTTTGCGTGTCAAGGCGGCTATGGCCGGCCCTATTCAATGATTTTATCAACCAATCCGTACTGCTTGGCCTCTTCCGCGGTCATAAAAAAATCGCGGTCCGTGTCCTTCTCAATTTTGGCGATGTCCTGGCCCGTGTGTTTCGCCAAAATCTGATTGAGGCGTGCGTGCAGCTTTAAGATGTGCTCGGCCCGGATTTTGATGTCCGATGCCTGGCCCTCGGCGCCCCCCATGACCTGGTGCAGCATGACCTCGGAGTTCGGAAGGCTAAAGCGCTTGCCTTTTGCGCCGGATGCGAGCAGTGTGGCTGCCATGGACGCCGCGATCCCCACGCAGATGGTTGAGACGTCGGACGTAACGTACTGCATGGTGTCGTAGATGGCAAGCCCGGCCGTGACCGAGCCCCCCGGAGAGTTGATGTACATCTTGATGTCCTTTTCCTGTCCTTGAGAATCCAAAAACAAAAGCTGGGCAATGACCGTGTTTGCAAGATCATCGTAAATGCCCGAACCCAGGAATATGATGCGCTCCTTTAAGAGGCGCGAGTAGATGTCGTACGCCCGCTCCCCTGCGTGCGACTTTTCAATGACGGTCGGGATCAGGTGAAAATTATGCGGTTCCTGTGGCATAGCATTATTCAATTATTTTCCAGCCGTGTTCCGTTTCCGTAATGGTGCCCTTGACGGTAAAGCCCGCTGCTTTGGCGTGGCCTCCTCCGCCCATCAGTTTAGCAATTTGCGACACATCAATCAATTCATGGGTCGTGCGCAGGGAGCCTTTCACGGTGCCGTCCGGCAGCTCGCGCAGGAGCATGGACATCTTGACGTCCGCCAAATGGTTGAGTAGTGATGCCACGCCTTCGGCATCATCCGGTTCTGCGCTGCACTCGGCAAAATCGCTATGCCGCAGCACGGTCACGGCAATGCCCTTCTTGGGATCCAAGCGCAAGCGCTCCAGGGCGCGTCCCCAGAGCTTGAGGGACGCCAGGGACTTGTTGCGCATGGTGTTGGCCGTAAGGTCCTTAAAGTTCGCGCCGAGTTTCAATAACTCTGACGAGACTGCCAGTGATTCGGGCGTGGTGCCTAAATTAGTAAACGCGTCCGTGTCCGTATACACCCCGGCCAAAAGGCAGGTTGCTGTATTCTTATCAATCGCGAATCCATCCTCAACGAAAAACTGGTACAAAATCTCCGCGGTTGCGGCGCGCTTCTCAAACACCACATTCACAGTTCCGTACCGCGGGTTGCTTAGGTGGTGGTCAATGTTCAGGACCACGCGCCCGGCAAGCTCGTCGCGGAGGGTAGTACCGGCCATGCTCAAGTCCCCGCAGTCAACCATGACCACCGCAGAAGCCTGCTTCCAAAAATCATCCCCCGGCTTTCGTATGGTGTCCGCGCCGGGCAGGAACTTCAGCGCTCCCGGCACTTCGTCAACGCAGTAGCTCTGGACCGGCGCGCCCAGGCGCACAACGTAGGAAGCGAGCGCCAAAAGCGAGCCAATGGCGTCCCCGTCCGGCCGCTTGTGTGTGATGAGCGCAATTGGCGCATAGCGCTCAAGCGCTTGTTTGAATTGGGCAAACTCTTCTCGCATAGCCAGGCAGACTACCACACCCAGAGCGCTGTGGCAAGCCTACTTCACCACGCGCTCTTCTTCAACAAAACAGTTCAAAATATCGCCCTCGCGGAACCCGCGCGCCCCTGCCACCTTCATGCCGCCTTCAATGCCCTCTTTCAGTTCAGGCATGGGCTGTTTGTTCTGCTGGAGCTCCATAATTTTTCCCTCATCAATGGGGTCTCCGTTCCGCAGCAGCCTAAATTTCGCAGACGCAGTAATGGGCGCGCGCTTGACCCGTCCGCCGATGATGGACTCGGCCTTGGAATCCTTGAACACCTTGAGTACCTCAAAGTCGCCCTGCGGCACTTCCACGATCTCGGTTTTTATGAACTGCTTGAGGCGCGCGGCCGCATCATCCAAAAGCTCGTAAATGATTTTGGAAATTTTAATTTCGGATTTCCGGTTGTAGCTCGCCTGCTTTGCCTCCGGGGAAAGCTGAACGCTGAATCCGTAAATCACGGCATGTTCGGCTTCCGCGAGCAGCACGTCCGACTCCGTGATGTTGCCCAAGCCCTGCTTGAGGATTGCGACGCGCACGTCCGGGCGCTCCAGATGCTTGAGGGACGCGATGAACGCCTCCAGCGAGCCGAGCACGTCCGCTTTGATGATCACGCTGAACTCCGGAACCTTTGGCTTGTCGCCCTCCTGGCCCGCCGCCTCCCCGCCGGAGAGGCGGGAAGAAGCAGAACCCTTCGGGGCCTTTTCAATAGGCGTGGCAGCTTCTCCAGTATCAACCAAGTGGTACTGCTTGGTGCTCTTCTTGCGCATGGCCCTGCCAACCTCGCCCACGTTCAGGATGTCCCCCACTGAAGGCGTGCTCTTTAAGCCCAAAATTTTAGCGGGCATGGAGGGCGTTGCCGCATCAATGTTCCCGCCGTTCCAGTCTTTGAGCGCCTTGATCTTGCCGAAGGTTTCGCCGATGACCACGCTATCCCCGACCCGCAACGTGCCCTCGTGCACCAAGACCGTGGCAACCGGCCCTTCGCCGCGGTCCACGTGGGACTCAATGATAACGCCCTGCGCCGCTTTGGAGGCGTCCGCGGTAAAGGTTTCCAAATCAGCCACCAAAAGCACCATGTCCAAAAGCTCGTGGATGCCCTCGCCCTTTTTGGCGGACACCTGGGCAGTCACCACCTTGCCGCCCCAGTCCTCGGGGTTCAGGTTGATTTCGGTGAGCTCTTTCTTGACGCGGTCAACATCAGCCCCGGGCTTGTCTATTTTGTTGATGGCAACCACGAACGGCAGATTCTCTTTCTGTATCACGTTGATGGATTCCAATGTCTGGGGCTTGAGGCCGTCGTCCGCCGCAACCACGAGAATGGCAACGTCAGCCACCTGGCCGCCCCGCTCGCGCATGGCCTTGAATGCCTCGTGCCCGGGCGTATCCAGGAAGGTGATGATGCGGCCTTTCTCTTCCACTTGGTACGCGCCGATGTGCTGGGTGATGCCGCCGGACTCGCCTGCCACCACATTGGTTTTGCGGATCGCGTCCAGGAGCGTGGTTTTGCCGTGGTCAACATGTCCCATGACCACCACCACGGGCGGCCGGACCGAACCTGCCTTAGCTTCCCTGCGCTTTGCCTTAAGGTCGCGCAAAGTCTCTCTGCCCGCTTCGGCTGCTGTTGCGGCGGCTTGGCCCCGCACAGCCTTGAACCCGTAGTCCTCGGCAACGATTGACGCGGTTTCAAAGTCAATCTGCTCGTTCAAGCTCGCCATGATGCCCTGCTTCATCAAATACCCGATGAGGTGCGGCACGGCGGTGCCGAGCTTCTGCGCGAGGTCGTTGACGGAAATTTTTTCGGGGACCGCGAGCTCTCTCTGCGGGGCGTCCTTGCGCGCTTCCGCGGCCTGGCGGACCGTTGCCTGCTTGTCCATTTTTTCGCGCAAGCGCTCGTGCCGCGCCGCCTCGCCCCAGGCGCGCTTGATGCGCTCTGCCTGGGCCGTGTCCACTTTAATGGCGCGCAGGCCAATGTCAAAGCCAAGCTCCGGAAGTTTTTCCAAAAGCTCTGTCCTGGTGGTGCCGAGTTGCCGCGCGAGTTCCGTTACGTTCATACTTCTGATTTCCCCTCCTTACCAAGAGCCTGTCCCGAGTATTCCCGAGGGAAGGGGACTAAGGGGTGGTTAATAAAACTATTACAGTCTACCGAAAATTAAGCATTTAGTCAATGCTTTGCTGAAACAATGGCGCTGTATCAACCTATTCAACGCGCACCACGCGATACCTTGTTTCGCCGTTTTTTGTTTTGATGATTGCCTCATCCCCTGCGCGCTTTCCCATAAGCGCCGCACCGATTGGCGACTGATAGGAAATAATCCCGCTCTCGGGCTTGGCTTCGGACGAACCCAGGATGCGGAACGCCTTTTGGCTTCGGTTTGATTCAACCGTCACGGTGCTGCCCAGGTGCACGGCGCCGTTTGCGGAACCCGGAGTGATGATGACAGCCTGGTTCAGGTGCGATTTGATTTCCTCCATGGCACGGTTCAATCCGCGCAGCTTGCCCTTGGCAATCTGGTATTCCGCGTTCTCGGAAAAATCCCCGTTCTCCGCAAGGCGGGCCACTTCTTTCACGAGCGCCGGGCGCGACTGCTTCATGCGGCTAAGCTTTGATGAAAGCTCATCAAATTTCTCCCGCGTCATGTGCGGATCAACGGAGGGGTGCGTGTACTTTTCGGACTTGCGGATGGGTACTCTCATGCCTTTAGTATAACTCGCCAGTGAGCCGATCAATCACCTGAGTTCCATCCCAACATGCGGGAACCAACTCCCATGGAACACTATGCTGATCCAGTAGCATGCAGTCTGGAGACTCCTGGCCGGTATAGATTTCTTTAAATTGTCCGGCTGTCTCCCCAAGAACCACGTAGTATCCGGTTCTCGCCAATCCGACTTCCACCCGATAGAAATCCCCAGAACTGTCAATATGCTCAATAGTGGCATTCATGTGCTGAAACTTGAGGGTATCCAAAAACGGCTTTTGTTCCTGTAAATTTTTAGCGATCGTCTCACGACTGGTGCATGCAATACTCATTGATATGGACGAGTCAGACCCCCAAATATCCGTATTTACTCCGACAGAACACGCCTCATCATCGTTTTCATAGGGCTTCGCATAATCGTACAGCGCATAATCGTTCTCCGTGCCCGAATAGTTCGCTTGGTTCAATGTATATCCGTTGTCCTCAAACTTTTTGGAGGCGATAGTAATAATGTCCGAAAAATCAGAATCGGTTTCCGGAGAATCATCCGCGGACGCGTACCATTTTTTATTAATCACGATGGCTTCGTAGGGAGTGTTCGAGAGCGTGTAGCCCTCATCCGTTATCCACCGCATGTATGCATCTTCACTGCGATTCACCTGAATGCCGCTTCGTACGCCGATACTATTCACAATAGATCTAAGTACATCATTCTGGAACCCAAGTAAATCCGCACGAGGCACAGTGCTCATAGCTAGCTCCGGCTCTGCGTGTCTGCGCAATACCAAAAATCCCGCCAATACGGCAATGACGCATAGTATGACAATCACAATAAAATATGTGGACTTCCTGCTCACATCTATCACTCTTAATTATCCCGCTTCTCAAACGTCTCTTTTTTCTTTTCCTTTATGCGCCGGACAATCAAGTACACTAAAAACGCCGCGATGACCCCGTAGAACAGTATCACAAACAATGCTCCGCCGTTCATATGGTTATGAAAGCTTTACCGCGGTGCCATATACCAGAATCTCGGACGCAGCCTGCATGATCATGGACGTGTGCATGCGCACATTGATGACCGCATCCGCGCCCAGCTTTTCCGCATCCTGCTGCATGCGCTGGAGCGCCTGCTCGCGCGACTCTGCCTGCAGCTGGGTGTACTCCGTGATTTCGCCGCCCACGATGTTCTTAAAACCCGCGAGTACGTCCCGGCCAATGCTCCGCGCCCGCACTGTGCTGCCCCGCGCAATTCCCAGAATCTCGCTAACTTCTTTTCCGGGGATATGCTCCCCTGTGGTGAGTATCATATGGTTCGTTTAATGCTGCCTTGAGTATAGCAAAAAATCAGCTTTTAATCAGTAAGAGCTTCTCTTTCCGTGACAGCGCCATGC
>JACOYR010000003.1 GCA_016181765.1 Parcubacteria group bacterium
CCATTCACGTGGCCACGGCTATTGATTTCGGGGCCGAGAAATTTATCACCAATGATAAGGGATTGAAAAAAATAAAAGAAATCAACGTGTCGCTCTTATCATTTGACTAAGTGATACACTTTTGATACACTAAATGCATCAGCCATAATATAGCCATATGCCGACAACAAAAACGAGAATAAACATAAGCCTCTCCGGGGCAATGGAAAAAGCGCTCGCACACCTCGCGCGGCGCGACCGCGTGCCCCAGGCAACCAAAGCGGCCCGGCTCTTGGAAACCGCCATTGAGCTTGAGGAAGACCAGGTCTGGGATACGCTCGCTCGAGAGCGTGATAGTAAAGGCGCGAAATTTGTGTCTCACGAAAACGCCTGGTCATAATGTACGCCGTCACCTACCACCATCTGGTAAAACGCGAAGATATTCCCGCGCTCCCGGATGTGTGGAAACAAAAAATCAAACGCGCCATTGAAGAGCGGCTCATGACATATCCGGATCTCTACGGCAAGCCGCTCCGCAAATCGCTTAAAGGATACCGCAAGCTCCGCGTGGGCGATTATCGGGTGATTTTTAGCATTGAGGAGAACGCCGTCAAAATCCTCATCATCCAACACCGAGGAACAGTATATACGGAAATCAAAAAAAGAGTTGCTTGAACCACAATGTGAGACATGCGTGCTGTGTTGAACGCTCACCCGCCGCTGTGTCCGGACCCCCTCCTGGTTCGGACACAGCGGCTTTCTTTTTGTCTTGCCGCGTGCTGTGTTACACGATATACTTATAGCATTATGGCAGGTAATATGCCCAAAACAGACGAGGAGTGGAAGCAAAGGCTTACTCCGGAACAATACGAGATTCTGCGCGAAAAAGGGACCGAAGCCCCGTTTACCGGAAAGTACGTTAATCACCACGAAAACGGCATGTACGCGTGCGCCGCGTGCGGCACTCCCCTGTTTGATTCAGGCACTAAGTTTGATTCAGGCACGGGCTGGCCCAGTTTTGGTGGCGTGGTGAATAAAGGTAATATTGAACTTCGCGAAGACACAAGTAATGGCATGGCGCGGACCGAGGTGGTGTGCAAAACCTGCGGCGGGCACTTGGGCCACCTGTTTGACGACGGCCCCGCCCCCACAGGCAAACGGTACTGCATCAATTCCGCGTGTCTGAATTTTAAGCCGAAATCTGAACATGAAACAACAATACACGCCTGATGCGCAAGTACCTATGCCGTTTTTAAAACGAACGCTCGACGTGATTGTTTCCAGCACACTCCTCTTCCTCTCCTCGCCGCTCGTCATTCTCATAGCCCTCTGCACTAAGCTTGAGGGTTTCTTTGTGCGCGAAAACCGCGGCCCAATTCTGTATACGGAAACGCGCATCTCACGGGGTGAGCCGTTCACTTTGCGCAAATTCCGGATCTTTAAAACATCCGCCTATGAGCCCATTCGTGCGCGGGGCGAGATGGTGCACACCAAGCCGCTGGAGCGGAACCCAAAAAACATCACCGCATGCGGGAAGGCCCTGAAAACATTTTACCTTGATGAGCTTCCCCAGCTCTGGAACGTCCTTCGCGGCGACATGAGCCTGGTCGGCCCCAGGCCCTGGAACCCGGTTGACTACGAAAACGAAATCGCGGCCGGAGAGTATCGCAAAAAAGCCATCAGAGCAGGGCTCACCGGGCCCGTGCAGATCCACAAGCTGGACGCGCACAAGCACGGCGGAGAGCACAAGCTGGATGCTGACTACATCATGTTCGTGAAAAACAAAAACGGGCTCGCGGTCGCGGTCCGCGACATCAAACTTCTGCTCCAATCACTGTGGTTTATGCTTCGCGGCCAAGGCCTTTAATAGTATGGCGATTGACGCGCCAGCGAGCACCAGGCTCACCAAAAACGGCAGCCGCAGAGAACCGACCATTGCGGCCTCGTTGATTCTGAATGACTCAACGATAATGCGCCCCGCGGAATACAATCCGATGTACAGCCAGAATACCAATCCATCTGGCCTTCTTTTCTTTTGAAAAATGGCGAGGAGAAACGCAAAAATCGCGAAATTAATCAAGGACTCGTATAAAAACGCGGGGTGAAAGTACTCGTACTGCTGGTACCCGGCAGGCCGGTTCAGAACAGTGATGGGAATGCCGAGCGCGGAATCAGTGGGCCGTCCGAATAATTCCTGGTTAAAGTAGTTCCCCCACCTGCCGATTGCCTGGCCCAAGATTGCAGGCAAAGCGAATAGATCCGCGAGCTTCCAGAAGCTTAATCCGCGCTTTTTGGCATAATATACGATGACCGCGAGCGCGCCAAGCATGGCGCCGTGGATGGCAAGCCCCCCATTCCACACCGCGATGATTTGATCGGGATATACGCCGTAGAATCCCCAGTCAGTTACCACATGATACAGCCGCGCGCCGATAAAGCCGCCGATGAGCGCGTTGATCAACACGGTTTTGGCCTGTTCTGCGGTTATGCCCTGTTGCTTGGCAAGTTTCCCCACGAGCCAATACCCCGCTACCACGCCGAGCGCCAACAACAGCCCATACCAATGGACCGCAAACGGCCCAATGGAAAATGCAATCGGGCTCGGCTGGAATGTGTGCAGAAAACCCAGCATGCTATGCCTCCAGGGCGTTGTGCGGCTTGGTGCCGCGGATGAGCGCGTCCAGCACGTTGTGGCTCACCAGCTCGCCCATGTGCGTTCTCGCCTCAACGGTCGCGGACGCAATGTGCGGGGTGAGCACCGCGTTCGGGAGCTTGGATAAGCCCGGCGCCGTGCGTGGCTCAAACTCAAACACATCCAGGCCCGCACCCGCGATGCTGTTCGCGCGCAATACGCGGACCAAGGCCTTTTCATCAACAATGGGTCCGCGCGCCGTGTTCACGAGGACCGCGGTTTTCTTCATCAGGTTCAATTCTTTTGCGCCGATGAGGTGGCGCGTTGAGGGGAGCAGCGGAACATGCACCGAAACCGCGTCCGAAGCTTTGAGGAGATCCGAAAGCGAAACGCGCTTTGCCTGGTGCTCCTGTTCAATCTTTTTGTTCCGGATGATGTCGTGGTACAGGATCTTCATGCCAAACCCACCTTGAGCGATCTTGACCAGGACTGACCCGATGTTCCCCACCCCAATGATGCCCAACGTTTTGCCGCGCACGTCCGAACCCAAAAGCAGGTTCGGGTCCCATGCCTTGTACTTCCCTGCGCGCACAAACGCGTCACCCTGGAGCATCTTCTTTGAGAGGACGAGAATCATTCCCATGGCATGTTCGGCAACGCTTGCGCCGAGGTCCCCGGGAGTGTTCGTGACGTACACCCCGGCTCGGTGCGCGGCTTTCACATCCATGTTGTCGTAGCCCACGGCGTAGTTCGCCACAATCTTAAGGTTTTTTCCGGCCGCGAAAAGCTCTGCATCAACCTTTTCCGTAAGCACCGTAACCAGAGCATCCGCTTTTTTTGCGTATGATAAGAGCTGCGCGCGCGTTGGCGGCGTGCTGTCCTTGTGCATGATGACGCGGCAGTGCTTGTACAGCTCCTCCAATCCCTGTTTAGGTATGTTGCGGGCAATGACAACCAATGGTTTTTTCATACTACGCTTTGTTACTGGACCCAAGCAACCGAATTTTCCAACGAATCACCGCGACCATTTCCTCGTACGCGGGAGCCAAGAGCTTGCGCGGGTCAAACTCATCCGGCTCGCGCTTGAGAATTTTCCTGATCCCCGCCGTAAACGCAAGGCGGACATCGGTATCAGTATTCACCTTGCAGATGCCGTGCTTGACCGCGTTCTTGAGGTCGCGGCCAGAAACGCCCACGGGCGCGCCTAAATCGCCGCCGAACTTTTCCACCTGTTTCACCAAACCTTTGGGCACGCTGGATGCGCCATGCAGGACCAGAGGGACGGAAACGCTCCGCCTGATTTCCTTGAGCCGCTCCATATCAAGCTGTGAGCGGCCGCGGAACTTGTACGCCCCGTGGGATGTGCCGATGGCAATGGCCAAAAAATCGCATCCGGTCTTTTTCACGAACTCGCGCGCCTCTCTCGGGTTGGTGAGGTGCGCGTCCCGGTCCTTGACGCTCACAAAATCCTCTATGCCCGAAAGCGCGCCAAGCTCCGCCTCCACGCTCACACCGCTCTGGTGCGCGAGCTTGACGATCGCCCTGGTGGCCTCAACGTTCTTCACAAACGGGTACGCAGAGCCGTCGTACATCACGGACTGGTACCCGGCTCGGATTGCTTCTCTGACAACCTCCGGATGTGTGCCGTGGTCCAAATGCAGGCTCACCGGGATTTTTGACTTGTCCGCAAGCTGCACTGCAATGGCCACCAGCATGTCCATGCCCGCGTACTCAAGGCTCCCCTCGCTCGTCTGGCAGATGACCGGCGCTTTTTCGCGCTCCGCAGCCTCAACGATTGCGTGGCTGATTTCCATGTTATTGATGTTGAACGCGCCGACCGCGTAATGCCCGCGCTGGGCTGCGAGTAATAATTTTTTGGTGTGGGCTCGCATGCTTATTTTTCTTTAATGACGGCAAGGCTTTGTGCTACGATTTTTTCCTTGGTCATGCCGTACTTTTCCAGTAGTTCCTGCGCTTCCCCTGATTCGCCGAACGCATCCGGCATGCCCACGAATCGCATGACTACGGGCGCGCGCTCTGCAAGGGCTTCCGCAACCGCGCCTCCGAGCCCTCCATGGATCTGATGCTCTTCTGCGGTAACCACTGCCCCAGTCTTTTTCGCGCTTGCTGCGAGTGTCTTGACATCAAGAGGCTTGATGGTGTGGCAGTTGATGACCTCTGCTTTGACCCCGTGCTTCTTCCCGAGCTCCAGAGCTGCCTCTAGGCTAGTATACACCATTGGGCCGCAGGCGATAATGGTAACATCCGTCCCTGCCGCTAAAACGTTCGCAACCCCGATTTCAAACGGCGATGTTCTGGTGGTGAACACCGGCGCCTGCGGCCTGCCGAACCGTAGATACACCGGCCCTTCCAAGGAAGCCGCGGCCAAGGTCGCTTTCGCGGCTTCAAGGCTGTCCGCAGGCGCCACCACAGCCATGTTCGGCAAAACGCGCGTTAAGGCAATGTCCTCCATGGCCTGGTGCGTTGCCCCATCTGGGCCCACGGATATGCCCGTATGCCCGCCCGCGATTTTGACGTTCGCAGCCGTGTAGCAAATAGACACCCTAATCTGGTCCCAGTTGCGGCCCGGAGAAAACACGGCAAACGAGGACATAAACGGAATATACCCGGCCAGCGCCATGCCGGCCGCGAGCCCTGCAAGATTCTGCTCCGCGACCCCGACTTCCACGAACCGCTCCGGAAACTGTTCCGCGAACGCTTTGGATCGTGTTGATTCGGTCAAATCCGCGGACAGCACTATGACCTTGCCATTCTTCTCGCCCAATGCAACCAGAGCCTCGCCGTACCCGTCGCGGGTCGCAGCCATTGCAATCTTTTTTGAAAAAAGATGCGTGCTCAATTTTTGTTTTGCGCTGACTCGCATATTATGGGCGCACTCCGAGCTCGCGTAATGCCAAAGCCGCTTCCTCTCTGTTAGGGGATCTTCCGTGCCACTCAAATTTTCCTTCCATGAACTTGACTCCCTTGCCCGGAATGGTGTGGGCTATAATGCATACCGGTTTTTCAACGATTGCCTTGGCTTGGCTGCACGCATCAATCACATCAGGGATGTTGTGCCCGTCAACTTCAAGGACGTGCCAGTTGAACGCTTCGTACTTGGCGCGGATGGATTCCAGGGGCATGATATCCTCGGTAGCGCCGTCTATCTGGATGTTGTTGCGGTCCATGATCATGGTAAGGTTAGGCAGCTTGTGCTTTGCCGCAAACATCACCGCCTCCCAGGTCTGGCCCTCGTTCTGCTCGCCGTCGCTTGAGATGAGGTACACCTGTTGGTTTGATTTCGCGAAATTGCGCAGGGCATACGCCATGCCCACTGCCAGAGAAACACCCTGCCCAAGCGGGCCGGCACTGTTTTCCACTCCCGCAATGGAGTGGTACTCGGGGTGCCCCTGCAAATGCGAGTTAATCTTGCGGAACGTCCAGAGCTCTCGCTTGGGAAAGTACCCTGCTTCCGCAAGCGTTGCGTACCACACCGGACAAATATGGCCGCACGAGAGAATGATGCGGTCCCGCTCGCGCCAATTCGGCCGCTTTGGGTCGTGGTGTAAGACGTTAAAGTACAAGGCAGTGAACACGTCCGCCATACCCAAGGGCCCGGCGCTGTGCCCGCTTCCGGCTTCCACGAGCATCTTAATGATGTTTACGCGGATAGATGTTGCTTTCGCTTTCAGCGTTTTGATGTCGGTGATCGGCTCCATACCCTATCCTAGTAATGATGCTATTGCTTTTGCAATATCTTCTTCCCTAAAGAGGTATGACCCGGAAACGAGCACGTTCGCGCCCGCCGCAATCAGGCTCGGCGCCACCAGGGGGCTCACTCCCCCGTCAACGCCAATAACAACTGACGCATCGTACGCCCGCAACTCCCGCACCTTATCAATCACCTTGGGGTCAAACTGCCTGCCCTGGGCCCCGGGTTCCACGCCCATCAAAAGCACCAAGTCAACTTCGCCAAGCACGTCGTACACGCTTGCAACCGGCTGTTCCACATTCAGCGCTATGCCAACCTCTTTGCCGGTTTCTTTGATGATCCTGATGGTGCGCAGCACGTCGTACGTGGCGCTTGAGTGGAACGTGATGCGAAACACGTTTCCGCGGTTCCATTCGGATATTTTGAGCTCCGGCTTTTCCACCATCAGGTGCGCGTCAAAGGATAGTTCCAGGGGAAGTTCGGAAAGCCGGGATGCATCCTGCCAGGTTGTCTCCGGCACAAACGCGCCATCCATAATGTCAAGCTGGGCGCGTGTGCACACCCCGAGGAGGCGTTCGCACTTGGACTGCACGCCTTCAAACGTTTTTTCCAAAATTGCCGAAAGCACTTCCGCCATACTATCTCTCCAGTTTCCTGATTTTATCCACGCGCCTCTTGTGGCGGCTGGCTGTGGAGGGCTGCCTGCTCAAATACGCTTTAACCGCGGCAATGGCAAGCTGTTCCGTAATGTCCCGCGCCGGCAGGGCGAGTATGTTGGCTGCATCATCTTCGACGGCTTTTTTGGCGGAGTACGAATCCCAGGCAACCGCAGCGCGGATGCCTTTGATTTTGTTTGCGGCGATTGCCATGCCATTCCCGGTTCCGCACAAGAGCACCCCGCGCGCCCCGGGGCTTTTCGCGACTTTTTTCGCGACCATGGCCGCGTACTCCGGGTAATCATCATCCGCACGGTACTCGGCCGCGCCCACATCAACGCAGTTGAGCTTCTGCTTGTGCAGATACGCCTTGATGCTCTCTTTTAAATTGAATCCCGCATGGTCAGCTCCGAGATAAATCATATGCCTTTTTTACGTTTTGTATGTCTTGTGAAATTAGCTCTTTCAATTCCCGGCTGTCGTTCACCACAACGACGTCTCGTATATGCGTTATCACCTCAACACTGACCTCTTCTCCGTACACGTCACCGCGGTCGCGAAACAGGGTCCGCTTACCCCAGAACAAGGCGCCGGCATACTCCCGGCCACGGACAACGGCCCCAACCGCATACACCCCGTACGCAGGAAGCGCGGACTTAATTGAATCAGCGATTTCAAGGTTGACCGTAGGGTATCCGATGGTGCGCCCGTGCTTTGACCCGTGGATGACAATGCCTGAAAACGTCATGACTTGGGGCCGACAGGATCGGACAACGGCTCATGGAGCCGCGCGTCCCGCGATATGGTCAGTATAACAAGAATGAGGACGAAAGCGCCAATCCACTGCGTTGGGGATAGGCTGTTCTTGAAAAACGCAAGGTCAACAAACACCGCGGATACGGGCCACGCGAGCTCAAGGATGGTGGACATGCTCGCGGGAACATGCGAGAGGCCCTTGTAGTAGATGAGGAGCGCGACTAAGCCGGTTGAGAATACAATGGCGAGCACGTACCACCACTGCGTGTTGGTGAGGGCGCCCAGGGCGCCGAGGTCTCCGGTTGAGTACAGGAACAGGAACGCGAACACGCTCGTTAACGCGAACCGCAACCCCGACAAAGACACGAACGAGAGGCGCGAGAGCGCATAGCGGCCCAAGACCGTTGAAGCGCCCCAGGAAAACGCCGCCGCAAGCGCCAAAAGGCTTGCTACTATGGCGCCCCCGCCAGTTGCCACATTCACGGAAAGGTCGGGGAACGAAACAAAGTACGCCGCAGCCAAGGCGAGCGCCGCGAGCCCCAGGAACCGCTTGGTGATCCGCTCTTTGAGCAAGAGCCCGGCAAGGGCGATGGCGAATAAGGGCTGGAGCTGCTGCAAGAGCACCACCACGGAAAATGAGATGTAGCTGACCTTTCCCAAGGCCGCGGTGTACGCGATAGTGCCGACAGTGCCGCCCAAGAGCGAGATGGCGGCAACCGAATACCAGGTGCGCGAGGAGAGGGTGAGCCAATGCCGGAATTCTTTAACCAAGAGCGGAGCCAAAACCGCAAGCCCTAAAAGGTGCTCCAAGAGCACGATGGCTGCGGCCGGAAGGCTGTAGAGGTTGCGGCGCAGGAGCCCGTCCAAACTCCACAAAAGCGCGGCAAAGATGATGAGGTACGGGGCGTATTTTTTCATGCTATTTGGCGAGCTCAATGATAATCTGCCTGAACACATCCTCTGGAATCACGCCTGCAACGCGTATGCCGTTAATGAACCACGTGGGCGTTCCCAACACTCCGGCTGCCTGGCCGTCCGCAATGTCCTTGTTGACTTCGTCTTGGGCCGCTTGAGAGCTTACGCACGCCGCGAACGCGGCTGAATCAGCCCCGATTTGGTTCGCGTACCCCATAATTGCGGCCTGCGAGAGGTCCTCCTGGTTCTGGAACAGCTTGTCGTGCAAAGCCCAGAACAGACCTTGCTCCTCGGCGCAGTACCCAGCTGCTGCCGCAAAGCGCGCTTTCGGATGGATGGTTTCAAGCGGAAAATCGCGGTACACGAGGCGCACGTCGTCTTTGAACTCCTGCGCAAGCGTCCGGATGATGGGGAATGACTGCTTGCAGAACGGGCACTCAAAATCACCGAACTCAACAATGGTCACCTTTGCGTTTGCAGGCCCGAGCGAGGGGTCATCAAAAGTCGCAACGTCATAGGCGCCTCTCTGGTCAACATTAGCGCCGCCCGCGCCCGAGGTTCGGGCGCCGTATGCGTCAAAGCTTGTCCCGAGTATCCCCGAGGGATCATAGGTCCCGGAAAGTATCTGGCTTCGGATGGAGAACACTTGTATTGCAAAAAAAACCGCGTACACGAGCATCCCTGCGCCGAGGAGGGCAAGGGTAGCATTCCGGACCGTGCGCTTTGGTTTTTCTTCTGCGTTAAAGTTTTGCATGCTGTGTGGTCCAGTCAGTTATTTTTTCATATTGGTATGCGGCTCGCAGGAGGGTTGCTTCGCCAAGCTGCTTTGCCATTAACTGCACGCCAACCGGCAAACCATCAACAAACCCTGCGGGAATAGAAATCCCCGGAATGCCAGCCAGGGCCGCGGTTATCATGTACACGTCCTCCAAATACATGGCGAGCGGATCATCTGACTTTTCACCGAGCTTGATTGCGGGATGCGGGGAAACCGGGGTCAGGAGCACATCAATTTTTTCCAGAACCTTTTTCACTTCATCCGCGATAATGGTGCGCACCTTTTGCGCTTTTTTGTAGTACGCGTCATAGTATCCGCTGGAGAGCGCGTACGTGCCGAGCATGATCCTGCGCTTTGCCTCGGGTCCGAAGTTCTCTCCCCTGGTCTTAGTGTACACCTCCAGCAAGGTGTTGGCTTTGTCTGACCGATGGCCATAGCGGATGCCATCAAACCTGCCTAAGTTTGAACTGATTTCAGACGGGGTGATGATGTAGTATGCGGCAATGGCATACTTGGTATGCGGAAGCGTTACCTGTTTGACCGTTGCCCCCAGTTCCTCAAATTGAGCAATAGCCTCACTTACCACTTCTTCGGATGGATCATTTGAGCCGACAAAAAATTCCTTGGGCAGCCCGATGGCAAGGCCTTGCAGGGGCGCATCCAGTGTTGACGGGTAATCATCCGCCGGGGACGGCAGGCTGGTTGCGTCATGGCTCGGATCATGGCCCGAAAGTACGGCAAGCACGAGTGCTAAGTCTTCCGCGGTTTTTGCAAAAATCCCGGGCGTGTCCGTTGAAGAGGTCATGGAAATGATGCCATGCCGCGAAATCCTTCCATAGGTGGGGCGCAAGCCGTACAAATTGCACCACCCAGCGGGCTGGCGCGTTGAGCCGCCCGTATCCGTGCCCAGAGCCGCCAAGCAAAAACCCGCGGCAAGCGCTGCCGCCGATCCTCCGGATGAGCCTCCCGGGGAGCGCGAAAGATCCCAGGGGTTGTGGCTTGGGCCGAACGCCGAGTTTTCGGTTGAAGAACCGTGCGCAAACTCATCGCAGTTCGCTTTACCGACAATGATGGCGCCCGCTTGCTTGAGCCTGGTGACAACCGTCGCATCGTGCGCCGGAATGAAATTTTCCAATATCTTTGACGCGGCAGTGGTGCGCAAGCCTTTTGTCGCAATAATGTCTTTCACGGCAACCGGAATCCCTTCCAAAGCCCTCAAAGGCTCTTTGTTCTTGATCTTCCTATCAACCTCTTCTGCCTCGGCGAGTGAGCGTTCCTCGTTCAGCGACAAAAACGCGCGTACCTCGCCATCATGCGTGCGGATGCGGCCAAAACACGCACTCACCAAATCAACGCACGAGAATTCCGTGCGCTCTAACGCGTGCTTGGCTTGCGCAATGGTCAATTTCTGGATGTCGGTGCACATACTACGCATCAAATACTGCTTTGACTTTTACCAAACCATCTTGGTGCTCGGGCGCGAGGGCCGCGAGCTCTTCCGGATTAGCCCACGCATCCACTAGATCCTCGCGCAGGACGTTGGACAACCCGGTCACCTGGGACGTGATGGCCGCGTTCTCGGCATCAACTTCCTCCAGTTGGCTGATGTACCCCAAAATCGCGGAAAGTTCTTTCGCGTACCTCGCAACTTCTTGTTCGGTGAGCTCAAGCCGCGCGAGCCGGGCTATGTGTTCCACCTCTTTTTTGGATATTTTTTCTGCCATACCACCTCTAGAGTATACCAAAAAACACCTATATATCAAAGGGTTGCCCAGCTACTGGATCATCCTCAAAAACTCATCTTCGCCTATGGTTTTAATGCCGAGCTTTTCGGCTTTATCCAATTTTGAGCCGGCAGATTCGCCCGCCACCACATAATCGGTTTTAAGGCTCACTGATGACGAAACATCCCCGCCCAAGAGGCGAATTTTTTGTTTGGCTTCATCCCGGGTCAGTGCATCAAGCGTGCCCGTGAGCACGAACGTTTTGTGGGCCAATTTTTTTGAGAGCAGCTTGATGCCTTTGACCGCAACCCCGTTTTTGATGATGCGCCCAATAAGCGCGCGATTGGATTCTGCGCTGAAGTATTCGGCAATGGATTTAGTAACAACGCCCCCCACGTCCGATACCTTATTGAGCGCTTCTTCGGATGCGCTCATGACTGCATCCAATGATCCGAAGTGCAATGCCAGGGCCTGCGCGGTCTCCTCGCCCACGTGCCGGATGCCCAGGCCATAAATGAACCGCCCCAGATCAACCGCGCGGCTGGCATCAATCGCTTTGATGAGGTTCTCCGCGGATGTTATGTCAAAGCGCTCAAGCTCTTGCACATCCTCCTGTTTGAGCGTAAAAATGTCGGCGCCATCCCGGATTAAGCCCGCGTCAAGCAGCTGGTCAAGGATCTTTGGACCGAGCCCGTCTATGTTCATCGCTTTTTTTGAAACAAAGTGGTACAAATTTTCGCGGTGCCTGGCCGGACAGGCGCGATTGGCGCAATAGTGCGCCGCCTCGCCCGGGGCGCGCTTGGCTTTGTGCCCGCACACCGGGCACTGCGCGGGCATGCGGAACTCCTTTTCGGACCCCGTGCGCAAACGGGGAAGCACCTGCACCACATCAGGAATAATGTCCCCGGCTTTCTGGATAATAACCGTATCCCCTATTCTGATGCCGAGGCGCTTGATTTCATCTTCATTGTGCAGGGTGGCGCGCGAAACCGTGGTGCCCGCAACCTTGACGGGCTCAAGGATTGCAACCGGCGTCAATGCTCCGGTCCTGCCCACCTGAATGATAATGTCCCGCACCCGGGTCGTTGCCTGTTCTGCGCTGAATTTCCACGCCACTGCGCCGCGCGGAGCCTTGCCCACGACCCCGAGCTTCCTGAATGCCTTGATGTCGTTCAAGATAAGCACAATGCCGTCTATGTTAAAATCAAGCGTTCCCCGCTTTTTATCAATGGCCTCGTAGTAGGCTTCCAACTCTTTGATTGAACTGCACTGCTCGTTCACCCGCGCCGTAGGAAACCCAAGCGCCTCGGCTATGGCATGGGCCTCGGCGTGCGTTTCCTGGCCCAGGTCAGTTATGACGTCCCAGGCGAGGAATGAGAGCTTCCTCGCGGCCGCAACCTTGGGATCAAGCTGTCTAATGGAGCCTGCGGCCACATTGCGCGGGTTTGCGTAGAGTTTTTCCTTGTTCTTTTTCTGGCGGCGGTTGAGATCCTCAAAATCTTTCTTCTTCAAGTACACCTCTCCGCGGATTTCTACATGGCCTTTCTGTGCCCGCTGGACCGCAGTATTGGCGCGCTGCGGCGAACCGCCATCCAGTTTTTTGACTTCGTGCGCCTCCAGTTTGAGAGGAATCGCATCTATGGTCTTCAAGTTCTCGGTCACCTCTTCCCCGATGGTTCCATCTCCGCGCGTTGATCCAGCCACAAACACCCCGTCCTCATACTCAAGGCTCACGGCCAAGCCGTCTGCTTTGACTTCCGCAAAAAACTCGCGCGCAACCGCGTGCCCCATGTGGCGGTCAAGCCGGGCAACCCACTCCCCAACCTCATCTTGGCTGAACACGTCATTCAGCGAAAGCATGCGCACTTCATGGCGCACCTTTTTGAACTCGGGCAATGGTTCGCCGGCCACGCGCTGCGTGGGAGAATCAGGGGTGACGAATTCCGGAAATGCGGCCTCCAACCGCGCTAACTCGTGCTTGAGCGAGTCGTGCGCGCTGTCCGAAATTTCGGAACGGTCAAGCACGTGGTACGCATAACGGTGCCGGTTGATTTCGCCTTTCAGTTTTTTGATGCGCTGCTGTGCTTCTGATTTTGTCATAGATTACCAATATAAAGTGTGCGGGGGCTATTACTTTATCAAATTCTCCTCGCTAAACAAGACGTACCCGAATTGGCCGGAGAGCGGCGCACGGTGCGGAAAGCGCGCCCTAACCACCTGGTTCGCGCGGCTGTAGGCGCCCGTTGCGTACATGGTGATGTACCCCGGAATATCCACCTGCGACCCTCCCCAGTTAAGGCCGCTGTAAGCCGTAATGGTCATATCTGTGATGTCATCATATAACGCTTTAAGCCGGACGCGGTAGAGCACTGTGGAAGCATCCTGTAAATTCAGGATCGCCGGGTTTGAGGCGGCGCTGAAAAGTTGCGTGCTCGGAATGCCGAGCGTGCCTGCCGTGGTCCAGGGAGTTATCTGCGCCTGGACCCACTCGGAGCCTGTGCCGGTCCACGCAAGCTTGAGCGACTTGACCGTGCTTGCAAGCGGCGAGAGTGAACTGTCCGGATCATATAAACTGATTTCCCAGGTATCGTTCTCGCCCAGATCCTGCGCTAAACTCGCAATGGACGCGTCAATGGTCCGCTCCCATGTCCCGCCATTGGAGAGAGCGCCCGAGGCACTCATGCTCGCAACCGCAGTCTCTTTTTTGCGCAGCTCATACAAGCCGTCCTCAATACCCGACTCTGCCGCGTAGAACGCGCGGAGCCCGTTGTCCGTAAGCACGGATTGCCGCAAATTCTGGATGGTGATGATGCCAAAACTTGAGGCGGCGGTCATGATGCCCGAGAGAACCAAAAGGGACATTAAAAGCAGGGAGCCTTCGTGTTCGCGCAATGGGTTTTTGATGCTATCGCACATACTGGCGTGAGGCTACAGTCGTCTGGATGTAAGTCGGAAGCAGGGTCGCGACCCCGGCTCCGGTGCTTGAGGTTACCATGGTAATGGTCACGCGCGGCTGTTCATTAGCAGCAGGACTTGCAACAAACGGGTCAGTGGCGGGCGACAGGTAGAATTTGAGGATGTCAACCGACACCGAGGGAGGGGTAAGCTCCGCCCACACCACCCCGTCTTCGGACATCTCAACAATGCCCCTGCCTGCGCTCGCGCTTCTCCTGAACCACACCGAGCTCCCGGTGTTCGTGCGGAGCACCAAAACGTCCTGGGGATTCGCGGCGATGGTCCCGCCATACTCGCTTGAGGCGTAGTCAATGGACCCGCGCCGGATCTGCTGGGCCATCACCTCAAGGCTAAACCGCGCGTCTGACTGCGCGTCCGTAACGGCTTTGGTGACGCGTTGGCTCTTGTTCGCGTACGTAAAAATGGCAGAGGCCGCGGTGAGCGCGGTCACAAAAATCGCAATCGCGATGAGCAGCTCAACAAGCGTAAATCCGGATTGGTTATGGCGTGGAGCAGTACGCATATATACTCATCTCCAATTGAATAAGCGTTCCTCAACCGTAATGCTGTAATCCCTGCCGCGCGAAGCCCACTCAACGGTTGCCTGGACCCGCATGCCGATTTTTTCGCCAGTACAGCTTGCGGCAACGGTCTTGTCGTTGCAGATGGATGAAATATCCAGGAGCCTGCGATACGAGGTGAGCGTGGAGTCGGCGGGGATTACTACCGCGCTCTGGAACTGGGTCCCGATGTTCGCGGCCACTCCGCTTGAGCGCCGCCACACCCGGGCAGAGTCGTGCGTGATTGCGTCCGGAGTGAAATCAATTGACCACGTGTTGGACTCCACGTCAAACAAGGGCACTGCCGTTGTGTCGGTCCCAAAGGAGAGGCCCTCGTCCCAATCATTGCAGGAGAGCGCGCCCGCGGCAATCTCGCACGAAAGCCAGTTCGTGTCCCGGATTGAGCGCGCCACCTCAATGCCCTCGCGGCCGAGGTTGGTGGCAATGAGCCGCTCCGAAGCGTCCTCGCTCCCTGATTGGTTCGCAATAGTGAGGTTCATCATGCCCACTAAGCCGGACACGATGATGCCCAGAGCTACAACGGTTTCCAAAAGCCCCTGCCCGTTTTGGTTCAACATACTACTGCACCCGTATCTGGCCCGAGAGCCGGTAAATGATAACCGCCTGCGTCACATCAGATGATGCGGATGAAAAGTTGACGGTTTTGGAAGCTTCGCTTGCGGCGCCGTTGAAGTACACGTCCGCATCTGGCGCTGAAAACACAATATTGAGCGTTCCTCCGTCAAACACCACGTCCCTGGGCAATGCCACGTCTTCCACCTCTTCGGTTGCGTCCGTGTAGTTGAAATTCCCGTCTTTGTCCGCAAACAGCGTAAGCGTGCCGGCATCGCTCGCATCAAGCCGCACCCCATACCCGCCCTCCGGGAATGTGCCGTCCGAGAGGAGCGCTCCGGTGAGCGTTGAGGTTTGCGCGCGCCGCAAAAGCCCGGAAGCAACGCTCGCTCCAAGGCGTACGGAATCATTGCGGCTGCCGACGCTGAAATTGGCCACTGCAACAGTGGTGACCAGGGTGAAAATGCCTATGGCCACAATCAGGTCAATCAGCGTGAATCCTTGTGTGCGCTTAAATCTCATACCCCTATAAAAGCCCGGTACCAACTCCAGAGCCCCTCCCCAAAGATCCATACTGCGAATGTCGCGGGCAAAAGCAGCGTGGCAAACGGCAATCTGCTCTTGAGCGTTGCGTGCGTGGTGGCGACCAACGCGAGAGCCACGATTGAACCCCCGACGTACGCAAGCCCAAGCCCGAGCCACACGAACGGGTGCCCCAAGAGCGCGCCCATGAGCAGCCCCAAACGTATGTCCCCGCCGCCCACCCACTTGCCGCGCGAAACTAAAAACTGGACCAAAAACCACGCTCCACCGAAAGCGGCGCCCAAAAGCAGGGATACATCGTCTTCCACCATAATGGAGTTGAGCAAACCCACGACCGCAATGGCCGGGATAACAACTTTGTCCGGAACAACATACGTGCGCAGGTCGTAGATGAAGAGCACCGTAAAAAAACTCACCACCGCAAAATACGTAAGCGCGTGGATGGGCGCGGCAACCACGAACGCGCCAAAGATGGCGAGCGCCCCAACGCCGAGTTCGCTCAAAAGGTACTGAACCGAAAAATGCTTTCTGCAGTACCGGCACTTCCCCCAAAGCAAAAGCCAGCTTGCCACGGGAATGAGGTCGTGCCAGTGAAGAATCTTCCCGCAGTGCGCGCACACGCTCCTGCCGCCGAGGAACGACTTTCTCTCTTCTATGCGGCACGCAACCACGTTCAAAAAACTTCCCCACGCCGCGCCTAAAACAAACAGTAAAATATAAAGCATATCTGCATCAAGTATACCAAAAACGTGAGCCTCGCGCGAGGCTCACGTTTTTGTTCGCAATTAGGCTTAATCAATGCCGGATGGGGATGCGGTGTGGCCGCCGCTTCCCAAAGCGCCAGTCTGGTTCTCCAGCGTAAACAAAATGGTGTAAGAAACGCCGCTCTGGGTCTGGGTGTACGTATAATCAGTTCCTCCAGGCTCTGGGTTGGAAGGCACCTGGCCCATGTAAACCGTGAGACTTCCCGGACTCGCGGAAAATCCGCCGCCGGACGAAAGCGCCTGCGCCGAAGCGCCGCCCAGCACGAGGCCCGTGCCCGCGGGATAGGCATTGACGTCCACAAAGTAGAGCTCAAGCGCGGTCTGGACCTGCTTGATGTCCGAAACGCGCTTTGCGTCCCTGGATTTCTCGCGCGCGTTGTTGAGCGAGACCACCGCGAGCGTGGAGAGCACGCCGATGATGGCAATCACCACTAAAAGCTCTATAAGGGTGAAACCCTGCCTCTTAGGCAGGCAAGCTTTTGCCCGTAAATTTGTATGTATATGCATAGTTGATGTCAATATTACTTTTTTCTTAACCAAATGGACTACGCGGCTAGAGCGCGGCTAAAGAACCGGACACGCGCCACCGACAATGCCCGATGGCCGGGCGCAGTTGGCGCCCGTAGCCAAACTCCCGGTGGCTTCTTCCAACGTGAAATCAATGGAATAGGTGGTTCCGAGCACAACATCGGTCTTGTAGGTATAGGCCGCGCCGCCCGGTGTCGGGTTTGCGGGAACCTTGCCCATGTACGTAGTGCCTGATATGGCGTCGGAAAATCCGCCCGTCTTGCTCAAGGTGAGCGCTCCGGCCACGCCTAATGTTTCTGCCGCAGTTTTTCCGTCCGGATAAGAATTACTGTCCGCAAAGTACAGCTCCAGCGCGGTTTGGATGGTCGCAATGTCCGAAACGCGCTTGGCGTCCCTTCCTTTGGAGCGCGCGTTGTTGAGCGCAACCACGGCAAGCGTGGACAAAAGCCCGATGATGGCAATCACCACCAAAAGCTCTATGAGAGTGAACCCTGAATGTTTTGATTTTTGAAACATAGATGTGCGTTAATTAATGCCATTCGGATCCGCGACATGCGCGCCCGCGGAAAGGCTGCCGGTCGTTTCCTCCAAGGTAAAGGAAAGCTGGAACCACGGGCACGGAGCCGTGCCGCACGCGGTGGATGCCGCAGAAGACGTGAATGAGTTGTACTTGTAATCCGCCCCTCCGGGAGTGGTATTGGATGGAACCTTGCCCATGTACGTGGTTCCCGAAACTGTGGCCGCAAAACCTCCGTCTCTGCTTAAGGAAGCGCCTGCCCCGGCGCCGAGCGTCAAGTCGCTTGCCGCGGGATACCCGTTTTTGTCGGATGCGTACAGTTCCAGCGCTGTCTGGAGCTGTTTGATGTCCGAAACCCGCTTGGCGTCGCGCGCTTTTACGCGCGCATTGTTGAGAGAAACAACCGCTAACGTGGAAAGAATGCCAATAATGCTTATGACCACCAATAGTTCAATCAAGGTAAAGCCTGCGTGATTTTGTTTGTATTTCATAACGTGTATAAATTATACCATAATTATATTACTTTGGCTAAACCGCGTTATCCACAGAGCTAGCCAGCTGCCAGGTTGTACATGGGCAAGAGAATGGCGGCCACCATGACGCCCACGCCAACTCCCATAAGCATCAGCACCAGCGGCTCAATGAGCGTCACTAAATTCGCAACCGCGTTATCAACTTCCCGCGCGTAAAAATCCGAAAGCTTGTTGAGCACCGTATCCAAGCGTCCAGTCTGTTCCCCCACGGAGAGCATTTGCGTGACCATGCCCGGCACCACCCGCGACTCCTTGAACACGGTCGCAATGGGATTGCCGTCCTCAACCTCCTTTATGGTCTCCCTGATGACCTCGCGGTACACCTCGTTCCCCACGATGTCGCCCGTGATCTGGAGCGCCTCGGTGAGGGAAACCCCGCCCGTGATGAGTGTGGAAAGCGACCGGGTGAACCGCACCAGGTACATTTTTTGGAAAATGAGAGGCCCGAAAATCGGCGTTTTCAAAATCATGAAATCAAGGTGCTTTTTTCCGGCTTCTGTCTTGCGGTAGTACCGGAGGCCGAAAAAAACGCCGGCAACTGCCGCGAGGAATACCCACCAAAACGACTGGAAAAAGGAGGACACCCCGATCAGCATGCGCGTGGTAAGGGGCAATGCCGCCCCGGTTTCAGCCAGAATCTCCGTAAGTTTGGGCACCACGAATATCATCATCACAAACCCAACCACCACCAAGCCGAACAAAATGAAGGCCGGGTAAATCATGGCCCCGCGCGTCTTGCTCGCGAGGTCGTAATCTTTTTCCTGCTGGTCCGCAAGATACCCCAGGACCTCATCCAGTTTGCCCGCGGTCTCCCCGCTCCTCACCATGGACACGTAAAAATTGGAGAACACCTTGGGGTGCTCTGAAAGCGCGTCCGAGAGCCGCGCTCCCCCGTCCACGGCGTCCGCAACGTCCGAAACCACGATTTTCAAAGGCACGCTCTCAATCTGGTTCACCAGGATGCGGAGTGATTGCACCACGGGCAAGGTGGCGGACACCATCACCGCGAGCTGCCGCGAAAAAATCACCAAATCTTTGACCTTGACGCGCGAAAAAAGCGTAATTTCGCGGGCAAACCCTTTTTTCTCTTCTTCCCGGGTGGAAAGCGAGAGCACCAGCAAGCCCTGGTCCGTAAGCGTTGAGAGCGCAACTTCGTCGTTCACCGCATCAACAACCCCGGCCACTTCCTCGCATTCCCCATTTACTGCAAGATAGTCGTAAAACGGCATATCTAGTGGCTCGCCAAAATGTTAAACTGGTTAATGTCAGCGGCATAGGCTTTTGCGTCCGAGAGCGCCACAACGCCGCGCTTTACGGACTCAACCAGCGCCTTATCCAGGGTTACCATGCCCTGCTCGCGAGAGGTCTGCATGATGTTCGGAATCTGCGAAAATTTGTCCTCGCGTATCAATGACTTGATGGGGTTCGTGGCAAGCATGCTGCTCGCAACCAGCAGGCGCCCCCCGCCGACTTTGGGCACGAGGACCTGCGTGGTAATGCCGATGAGCGCGTCCCCGAGCGCATGGAGAATCCGAAGCCGGTCTGTGGAAGGCGCTAAATCGCGCAGCCGCTCAAGCACGGCCACCGCGTGGTTCCCCTCCATAATGGCGATCACGAGCCTGCCCGAAGTCGCGAGCGTAAGCGCTCCCGCAAGCACGGCCCCGTCCGGAATGTCCCCGAGCACCAGCACGTCCACATCCTCCTCGGACAGGGCGCTCACCCCTTCGCTGAAGCTCGCCACATCGCGGCCGATCTCCCGCTGCACGACCACGGACTGGTTGGAAGGCACCACGTGCTCCAGGGGGGCTTCAAGCGTCACAATATAGCTTGGCCGCGTCTGGTTAAACTCCGCAATGATTGCCTGAACCGTGGAAGTTCTGCCCGAGTCAAACGGGCCGGACACGATAAAGAGTCCCTGGGTGCGCGAGAATACCTCCTTAAGGATTGCCGCGTGCGGCAGATCGGCAAGAGGGGCGACGAGAGCGGGCACGTACCGCATGCTCACCCCCAAAAACCCTCTGCTGTAAAAAAAATGGATTCTAAAGCGCATTGACTTCTTGAGCGTCTTGCTTATAATGAGCTGCTTGCGGTCGTGCAGGGCTTCTATTTCATGCGGCAGAAGCAAGTGCTCAACAATGCGCTCCATGCGCTCCGCGCTTATCACCCCCTCCTCCATGAGGGGCATGATGGCGCCGTCAATCCGCAAGGCCGGGACTGTTCCCACCGACAGGTGCAAATCCGTGGCTTTGCGCTCGCCGAGCTCTCGGAGCCACTTTTCAAAATGCAAAACATCGGTCGCAGACTCCTGTTTGGACTGCAACTCCCCCGCTCGTTCAACTGGCAATGGTTGTGAAACCGGTTCTGGCATACGCTCCTGTGCTTAAGCCTCCGCAAGGTATTTCCGCGCCACGGCAATCACCTCGGAAGGGAGAAAGTGGGATTTGATGAGATACTCGGCGGCTCCCAACTTCTTGGCGCGGCTCACATCCGAAACCTCGCTCAAATTGGTTAAGAGCACCACGGGAATGTTTTTGAGCTCGGGGTCTTTCTTCATCTCGGCAAGCACCTCAAACCCGTCCACCTTGGGCATCAGGATATCCACGAGCGCGAGCTTGGGCTTGTGTTTGCGCGCGAGGGAGAGCGCTTGCTTTCCGTCTTCCGCAAGCAGCGCCGGAATGCCCGACTGCTCAAACTTGGTCGCATACATGCGCCGCAGGAACGCGTCATCTTCCGCAAGTAAAACCAAAGGTTTACTCGTCATATGGTTACTCTTTAGTGGCTACCACGACCTCATCAGCGGTCGTCAAACCGAGCAGGGCTTTCATGATGCCGTCCTGCACCATGGAAATGAATCCCTGGCGCGCGAGCTCTTTCTCCACGAGTGGGCGCTCAAAGCCTGTGGTGATAATCTCGGACAGCGCCTTGGTGTTCTCAATCACCTCTGCAATGGAAAGCCTCCCCTGGTACCCCGTGTCTCCGCACTTGGCGCACCCGGCTCCCTTGTAAAACACGGGTTTTGCGGGGGAGACGCCCTCGTACAGCGCACCCTCGGGAATGGAGGCGAGCGCCGCGCGCACGCGCTCCACGAGATCCGGCGGAAGCTCGGCGGGCGCTTTGCAGTGCTCGCACAGCTTCCTCACCAGGCGCTGGGCCTGCACAATGTTCAAAGTCGTTGCCAGAAGAAACTGCTCCACCTTCATGTCCAGAAGCCGCGGAACCGCGCCAACCGCGTCGTTGGTGTGCAAGGTTGAGAGCACGATGTGCCCGGTGAGCGCCGCCTGCACCGCGAGCGAGGCGGTTTCGTTGTCCCGGATTTCGCCCACCATGATGATGTCCGGATCCTGGCGCAGAATGGAGCGCAGGCCGTTCGCGAACGTGTACCCCACCTCGGGCCGCACCTGGGACTGGTTGGCCCCGGGGAGGTAGTACTCAATGGGATCTTCCAGGGTCACGATGTTCACCCGCTCCTCGTTCAAGAGGGAGAGCGCCGCGAACAGGGTGGTTGATTTTCCGCTGCCCGTGGGGCCGGTCACGAGGAACAGGCCGTTGGGCTTGCCCACCTGGCGCTTCATCACCTCAAAGTTGCGGCCGATAAATCCGAGGGACTCCAGGGTGGGCGCGCCGCGCGTCACGTCCAAAATGCGCATCACCACCTTTTCGGATCCGGCGAGCGGCAGCGTTGAAATGCGGATGTCAATCTGCTTGCCGTCAACCTCAAAATGGAGGCGGCCGTCCTGGGGCTTGCGGGTTTCATCCAGTTTGAGGTTCGCGAGCACCTTGATGCGTGAAATGATTGAGTTATGGATGTACTTGGGCAAGGAGAGCGTTGCGTGCAGTTCGCCGTCTATGCGGTAGCGCACCCGCGATTCGTTGTCCTGCGGCTCAATGTGGATGTCCGAAGCCCCGCCCTCAACCGCGTGCCGCAAGATCACGCTCACCATCTTGGAAACCGGGGCGCTCTTGACCACTTCTTCCAAATTCTCGTCCTCCTGCGTGGCGCGCGTGCGCTCTCCGGCGGTTTTCCGATTCTCGCCCGCAAGCTCAAGCGCCTCGCCCACCTCGCTCGAAAGGCTGCCCGAGTACTGGTCCAGCGCGTGCGCAAAACCCTTTTCCGTGGTCACATAGAACTGCGTGTTCCAGCCTTTCTGGCGCGCGAGAAAATCCACGGCCTCGCGCGCCTTGAGGTTCTCGGGATCAATCATGGCAACCCTGACCGCATCCCCCTCTTGCTCAAACGGAATAATGCGGTAGTTGGTCACCACCTCCTTGGGGAAAAGGCCCAAGATAGCGCGGGCAATGGGTTTGCCGGAAAGCAATACGCTCGGAAGGTGGTAGAATTCGGCCTTGCCCTTAAGCAGCGCCTCTTCGTCCATAACCTCCAAGAGCACCTCATCCAGAGAACTCTTCCCTCCTTCGTACCGGGCCGCGGCTAGGGCAACCTCTTCCTGGGTCAAGGCCTGCTCGGCGAGCAAAAATTGTAGAAACGGAACAAGCATATCAGTTACTCTTCTTGCAAGATAAAGGGCTGGCTGTTTCCCTTGGGATTGCTTGAAAGGGGCCACACCCCAAACGAACGCAGGGAGCGGAACACCGGGGACTCTGAAAGCTCCCGGGCAGCTTCGTATCCGGTCTGGCCCGGGATTCGGGACTGAACCGAAGAGCCGCTCGCCGCAGTACTCGCGGGCGGGGCGTACGCAGCCGGTTTCTTAAAAAGCCCGTAATACGCGACCAGCGCCGTAATGCCGACAACGAGCAACAGGGCCGCGACGAGCCTGATCTGCTTTCCTTTTGAAATTTTCCGCTGAACTAATGCCATGGTTCGCTCATTACTCGGATAAAAGATAGTACGCGCGCAGGGTGATGGTGTAGCTCTTGCTTGCCGGCGAGTACGCCACTGCAATAACATCCATTAGGCGCAGGTTTGCCTCAATGTTTGCAAGCAGGGCTTTGAGCGCATCGTACGGGCTTGACGCAACGGCGAGCGCAACCTCAACAAAGGAAACTCCGGAAGGCAGAGAGAGTCCGCTCGCCGCCTTTGCCGCCTCTTCACCCTCCGGGATGACAAACTCAATGCCGTCTATCAGCACCCCGCTTGACGCCGCAATGGCCTCAAGGCTCGTCAAAAGCTGGGGGGTTCCCGGATCGCTCGGCAAGAAATCCTCAATGTCGCGGAGCGCATCAGACGGAGCAACAGCTCGCGCGCGTTCCAGTTTTTGCAGGTAGCCAAGCCGCTCCTCCAGCTGTGAGCGCTCTGCCGCGGCTTCGTCAAATTCGCTTCCCGCGACCACGCGCGCCGCCGAAAATTTGGGCCCAAGCAGAAACAGGTATCCAGCAACAAGGAGCATCGCGCATGCGGCAATCGTCACCAGTTTGTAGTACTGCCGAAACCACTGTGCCATGAAACCCGCGAGCTTGGGTTTGGGCAAGGCTTGCGGCCGCGCCGCGGTACTGCGAGCCGGCCCCTCTCCCGGACGGACGGATTGCGCGCGTGCGGTGATTTCCGGCGCTGCGGCTTCCGGAATGGCCGGGGGTTTGTTTTGGGGAGCAGTGTTATTCATAATCATCATCTGCGGCTCTCATAGAGCACGCCCTCGTCTATCTCAAGAGACATGTCAAACGAAACGCCGGCCGGCGTTGTGGCGGATTCCTCCACCCGCGTGGCTTGCGTAATGGTGATGTCGCGGATCCATGGAGTCTCCTGGAACACCACAATCTGGCGGGCAAGGGCCGTGTAATCCCGGGCAAACGCGGAAACGAGCATTGTCCCTTTTGTGGAAGCGACAAATGTTACGTACGTGATTTCCGGAATGGTGACTGCCTCAACTTCCCCCAAAAATGAATGCCACGAAACGTGGTTTCCGATGAGCTCACGGGAAGCCTCGGCCTTCTCCCGCAGCGCCGAATCCTGGCCTGAAGCGTCCTCGTACGTAGCAATGGTTTCGGAGAGCGCCGCGACCACGCGCTCCTCCTGCGCGAGCGCGGTTTGGGCGCGCATGTGGTACATCTGCAGCACCCCATAGGCAAGCGCCACCGCGAGCGCGAATATGCCCGCCCCGGCTCCCAAAAATGCGAATGGATTGCTCTTCTTAAACGTTTCCGTGTACTCTGCCGCGAGCAAATTCACGTCAAAGTGCGAAAGCCGGTGCACCGGAGCCTCGGTCTCGCCGGTTACGCCCGGCTCAACCGGCAAAGCCGCTGGTTTTACGGCGCGAGCGGGCAGCCGAGCCTTACTTTGAACGGCTGGCTTGGGCGCGGCCACGGCCGCCACAGCCTGCTTCGGAAGCACAGGCGCTGCCGCTTGCAGAACCGCGCGCGGAGGAGCAAGCGGACCGGACGAAACACTGGGCACGTGCATGGCTGATACGTCTCCTGCCGCAACGCCCGGGCTGAACGGTTCGCGGACCGGCGCGGTTTTGGGCTTGCCCGCCGCAACCGCGCTGCTGCGCTTTTCGGATCCCGCGAACAGAGCGGAAGGGAGCGGCGCGCCTTCGGGCAAATCCGCGGCCCGCTCTGCGGGGAGAGCGATGGCGCTACCCTTCTTTTGCGAAAGCGGGCCTTGGGAAGACTTAAACGCAAGCGCGGGCTCTGCTGTTTTTTTCCTGCGGCCGAACACGCTCAACACGCGCGAGAAAAAAGAAGGTTTCTTCGGCTTGGGGACGTCCGGTTTCTTGCCCGTGAAAGCGTCCGTATACTCAACGAGCGGCCCGGCTGACGGCGCGGGAACAGGCCGCTTCTTGGCCGCAAGGTCCTTGGGAAGCAGGTCAATGTCAGTTGATTTTGCAGGCGGCATAATTCAAAAATATGTCATCAGGGCGTATCGCCCTATTCTATCTCCCGCATGGCAAGCCCGATTGCGACTCCCATCCGCGGGGCAATCTGCTCCAAAACGCCGCCCAGGTCTTTGGGGTAGGATACGCGAGCCCAGGGATTCCCAATGAACACTTTCGCGTTCAGGGATGACGCAATGTAGCCGGGGAGAGACGAGAGAAAGGCTGATCCGCCGGTCAACAGGATTTTTTCAATGGCAAAGTTTGAGCGCTGCTGAAGCTCAAGCGTGTATTTCATTTCCGAAATGACCGGGGCAAAACTCTGCTGTATGACGCTGGCAATTCCCCCGCCGCCTGAAGAAGCTACAGTTCCGGCGGAAGAGGCTATGCCCGTGTCGCGCTTGAACTGCTCTGCCCGCTCCGGCGAGACTCCCATGCTGTCCGCAACCGCGCGCGTGACCGTTGAACCCCCCACGTTGATGGAGCGCGAAAACACGGGAACGCCCTTTCTCACGACCGTGACGTCCGTGGTGAGCGCGCCCACATCCGCAATCAAAATTGAGCCGTCTTCGTTGCCGACCAGGCTCCGCGAGAGGGCAAATGACTCGGTTTCAAGGCTTAAAAGCGTAATGCCGGCAATCTTAAACACCGCCACATACCGCTCCACCAGGTGCCGCGGAGCCGCGGTGAGCAGAATCTGGGCCACGGTCTTGCACTTTGCCAGGTTTGAATTTTTGTCGGCCGCGGCGATCTTTTGTTTCTGCGCTTCTTGTTCCGCGCGCTCTGCATCGGTCATATCTTCTTCGCCCTCTTCCAAAGCCAGCTCGTTCAGAATTTTCCAGTCCAGAACCACGTTCTCTATGGGCATGGGCACGAACTTCTTTGCTTCCCAGCTTACTGCCTCGGCAAGCTGTTTTTCCCCGAGTTTGGGCAGGCTGATGACGCTTGAAAACACGGAAAAGTTCGGAAGCGCGGCAACCGCCGACCGTGAACGCGCGCCTGTTTTTTTAAGCAAGGCGATCAGCGCTCCGGCGATTTTTTGGTTGTCAGAGGTATTGTCCCCGCTCTCGCTCGGCCGGGCCATGGATGACTCCAGCTCTACCATGCCGTAGGTAACGAGCCGCGGGCGGCCCCCCACGCTCTCAAGCTCAACGAGCTTGATGGAGTTGGTGCCGATGTCAATGCCAAGATATGATGATATTTTGCTTTTGAAAAGATTCAGCATGGAGGTTTTGTTTTACTTATACACACGATTACACACGATGAAATGCTACACATCAATTATACAACAAAAACAAAAAAACACCAAAACTTCTCCCAAGCTACCAAGATTATTTCGGCGCTATTCTGTCAACCAGAGTGACCCCCAGGGGATTTATCCACTTTTTACTGTTTGACTGCCTTTTTTTAATAATATACAATGGAATGGAGAAAAAATCACCTTTCCATCAAACATATTAATATATGGCTACCGACAACCTTATTGCCAAACTATATCAATCCCCAAAGACAATCCTGACCACAAAGGATATCGCTTTGATTTGGCGGGAAACTAACACAGTCAATCTGCTCTCAAAGATCAAATATTATGCTAAGCAAGGATCATTGATCCGTCTGACTCGCGGCGTATTTGCAAAAAATAACGAGTACGACGCCAAAGAACTGGCAACGAGCATCTATACTCCTTCCTACATAAGTTTTGAGACGGTTCTGCGGGAAGCCGGCATTATTTTCCAACACCATGACTCTATCTTCGTAGCCGGTCCCTATCCGGCTACAAAAAAAATTGATGGCCATGCCATCACGTTCAGAAAGCTGAAAGACAGCGTTCTCTACAACGCGCGCGGCATCAAGAATGAAAAGAATTACAGCATCGCCACGCCGGAACGGGCATTCCTGGACACCATCTACGCATCGCCTAAATTTTATTTCGACAACCTGCGATCCATTAACTGGGAGCTATGCTTTGAGCTCGTAAAAATTTACGAAAACAAACAACTGGTGAAGCGATTAAAAAAATACCAAAAATATGCTGAATAAAGAAAAACATCAGCTGATAATGGGACGGATCTTGCGGGACATGTATTCCGACACCTCCATTTCATCCCTCATTGGATTCAAAGGCGGCACCTGCGCCTACTTTTTCTACGGCCTTGCCAGATTCTCCGTTGATTTGGATTTTGATTTATTTACGAGCGACAAAGCGACCCAACAGATAGTCTATGAGAAAATCGGCGGCATGCTCAAGGCGTACGGCGAAGTGAAAGATCAGTACATCAAACGCAACACGATATTCTTTCTGCTCTCTTACGGCGACGCCGATCACAACGTGAAAGTCGAAGTGAACGTGAGGATTTTGATGCCCGACATCAAAGAACATTACGAGATGAAAGAGTATCTCGGCATTTCCATGCTGGCCGGCAAGAAAGACTATCTTTTTGCCGGCAAACTGGCCGCTCTGACTGATCGTAGATTGCTTGCCATGCGCGACATTTACGACGTTTGGTTTTTTGCCAAAAACAATTGGGACATAAATGCCGACGTGCTCAAAGCAAGAACCGGCAAAACTATCAGAGAACACATAGCTGACTGCATTCCGGTTATCGAAAGGGTCAAAGATAGTGAAATCTTGCGCGGATGGGCTGAACTGCTGCCGGGTGACAAAGAGAAAGCCTGGATTAAAACCCATCTAAGAAAAGAGGCGGTGTTTTTGCTTAAAAACTACCAATCTGTATTAAAATAGCGGAGAAGTCAATACCTTGCCTTTAATGCGTTTAGCATCAATCAAGCCAAAGACCGTGCTGTCATCAGTGCCCCCGGGCCGGTTGCCCAGGACGAGATAGGCGCCATCCGGAATGGTTCCATAGTCCCGCGCGTACAGCCTTAGCATGGCTGTCTTGTTTTCCGGAAGCAGGTATGGTTCGCCTTCGGAGTTGACGAGCGCCTCGCCATTGACCAAAACCCGGCTTCTGCCGTCCGGCTGTTCCGCAAGCCCAAGCGTGTCCCCGGGAATGGCTTTGACGAATTTGACGAGATACCCGTTATCACCGGGCTGTTTGATGACTACCATGTCTCCTGTCTTGATTGGGTCGCGCTGGTATGCGGCCGTGTCCACGCGGATGATTTGGCCTCTAAACAAAATCGGTTCCATGGAAGCGCCGGTTACCGTAAACTCCGCAATGTCCGCAGAGCGTTCTGATTCCGGCGCGCCGCCGCTCTCCTCCGAAATAATATTTCTGAAAACGAACGCCAAAACAGCAACGAACGCCAAAACTAAAACCAGCGCGGACATGATCCGGCCGGTTCGCTTGCGTATACTACTAAACACTGGCGCGCGCATACTGCGCTATGGGGCAATCCACTCAATGAGAACATAACCATTCCCGCCGCTGCCGCCGCTTCTATCAGTACCATTGTCGCCGCCGCCACCGCCACCGCCACCGCCCTTGGTGCCTGCGAAGCCGTTGGTTTCACTGTTGCCGCCGGTGCCGCCGGTGCCGCCGGGCGCTATGATAGACGCGGCGCCGCCGCCGCCGCCGCCGCCGTTAGTGCCTCTCGAGCCCCCACTGCTCCCGAACATTGTGGTAGCCCCGGATTGTCCGGCGACGTTGTAACCCCCTCCACCACCGCCACCACCCCCAATCATCTGGTTCCATGCGGTTCCATTGTACCCAAGCGAAGGAACTGCTCCGCCAGCTCCGCCGTTACCGCCAACTGCTCCTCCAACTCCTAGCCCAATATGTCCTCCTCTGCCGCCAGTGCCGCCGCTGTCACCTCGTACTCCACCCAAACCCCCATTCACCGAAACGCATGACCCAAAAGCCGTTATTCCTCCAGTTCCACCCGTGGTTTGATATGCTCCTATTCCTCCGGATCCGATTGTTACTGATACGTCTCCGCTGACAGTGCAGGGCCATTTTAGAACACTGGCTCCACTGCCTCCTCCTCCTCCTCCTTTTACGTTGGGGGCGTCCCCACCACCCCCGCCCCCACCACCACCGACCGCGGTTACCCACACCAAGGTCACGCCTGCCGGCCGGGTCCAGGTGCCGGAAGCGGTAAACTCCTGCGATTGCGACACAGCGCCGCCTGCCGCGGCAACCGTGGCATCAACATACGATTTGTTGGCGGCATCTGTGCCTAAGGTCGGGGTTGATACGCCCAGGATGCGGCCGGCAACCGTGAGCTGTCCGGTTGTGCTCGCGTTCCCGAATTCGTCAACCAAAAACACGGTCGCGTTTGCGCCGTTGTTGATTTGAAAAGTCTCTGTTCCTGGACTCGTTAATTCATCAGAATCAAGCCGAATCTGGTAGCCCTTGTAGCTGTTGGCGTAAAAGTGGGGGTTCGCGGTCTGGGTTGAGGTTAGGCTTGCCCCTTGGAGCGTGAGCGCCGAGAATGTCGGGCTGTCCGTGGTGCGGAGGTTCTGGTTCATCAAATACACCTCGGTTGCGCCCTGGCCAGTATCAATAGTGGTAAAGGTCTGCTGGCTGGTCCAGGTGTTGGCATTGCCCAGGTTGAGCGCGAGCGTGTATGGGCTCACCGCGGTTCCCAAGCCGCTCCGCGTGAGTGTTGTATTGGTCGCGGCCGTGACCTCGTTGCCGATGACGCCGTCCGCTTCCGCAGCGCCAGTCGGGCAGTTGGTGCCGTCCTGGCGGCACACGTTTTGCCCCGCGACCGTGATGTTGGCGGCAGCCGCGAGCACGCCGGCGGTTGAGATGGTTACGTCGTTGGTGGTTCCGGCGCGCCTAAACAGGAGATTGTCGGTGAGGTTGTCTGTGCCCACGAACCATTTCTCGGTTCCCTGGCGCGCCACGCGCAAACCGGTCCAGTAGTTGGCTGCGTCGTTTGAATCTGTGTTGACGATTGCGGTGACGCTGTCGTCGTACACATGCACCGGATAGCCGGGCGCGCTCGCGGCGCTTATGGTAATGCGGTTTGTCGTGGTGTTGCCCGCGTTTGTGACGGTCTGCAGGGTCGGCGTGGTTCCGGCCTGGCAGTTGCTCCCATCCGCAAGGCACACGGCCTTTCCGTTGATGGTCACGCCCGCATCCCCGCCTGACTGCTTAAGAACCAGCAGGTTGTTGCTGGCTGCGCTCCAGAACCTAAGCTCGTCGGTGGCATCGTCCTGGTAGGCGGCCCAGTACGGGCTGGCGGCGGACTGAATGTCAATTTCCGCGTTGCCGGAAGCGGTCTTGACGTGGAGCTGTTTGTTGGGGGTAGTGATGCCGATGCCGACGTTGCCGGAGGTGTTCCAGATGCCTGAACCCGGAAACGCGGTGTTCGCGCTAAAGGTCTGCTGGCTGGTCCAGGTGTTGGCATTGCCCAGGTTGAGCGCGAGCGTGTATGGGCTCACCGCGGTTCCGGAGCCGCTCCGCGTGAGCGTGGCATTTGCCGCGTCCGTAACCTCGTTGCCGATGATGCCGTCCGCTTCCGCCACCGACGGCCAGCTTGATTTGCAGTCCCCCTGGATGCACAGCTGGACCGCATTGAGCGTGCCCGCGCCTTTTTTGCCGCCGGTGGCATTTCCCACTTGCCCTTCTAAAGTATAAAAAGACGGGGTGGTGACTAAATAAGCGGCATCCGGGTTATAGGGACCTCCGGCCAAACCGCCCTCGGCCCTGATGCCCTGGTCAGAGTAAACGCTTTTGCTGCCGTACGACCGAATCCAGGTGGCGTCAGACATGTACCAGCCCCCGCCATAGGTGCCGTTGTACCAGCCCGTGGCGCCATACGAGCGATGCCAGCCGGCGCCATCGTCAATCACAATCTGGCCATCAACGCTGATGCCGGCATTGGCGGCTGTGACGCCGGTTATTGTCAAACTGCCGGCAATGGTGTTGTCTCCTGCTGCGGTTGAGTGCAGCCACTTGGCTTCCAACTCACCGGAAGGAACGTACACATTGCCGCCGATGGTTGTGTTTCCGGCGAACGCCGAAGCGTCAGAGCCGGTGTTCAGAACAGTCAACAGGTTCGGCGTGGTTCCGGCTGGGCAGTTAGTGCCGTCCTGGCGGCACACGTTCTGGCCGGCCACGGTGATGTTGGTGGTAGCCGCGAGCACGCCGGAGGTTGAGATGGTCACGTCATTGGTGGTTCCGGCGCGCCTAAACAGCAGGCTCTCACTGCCGGAGTCATCTATGCCCACGAACCATTTCTCGCTCCCCTGGCGCGCCACGCGCAGGCCGCTCCACCGCTTGACGCCGTCGTCACTGTCCGTGCTGACGATTGAGGTTGAGTTGTTGTCCATGACATGGAGCGGGTACCCGGGGCCCGCAGTGCCGATGCCGACGTTGCCGTTGTCGTACACCGTGGAGTTGCCCAAAGACGAGGCGCCGGTCCACTTGGAGATATAGTTCGTTGAACCGGAACCTGTGATGGTACCTGCGCCCGAGCTGTCGGCCGCGCAGGCCCACGCGCCGCCGACGCGCTTTGGAATCTCGTTGTTCGCGCAGTTCTGGCCCCACTCGGCGAACTCAATGGTCTGTCCGAAGAGCGACACGTTTGCGGAAAGCCGGGTATCGGGTATGGACCCGACAACCAGGCTCCCGCTCTGGTCAACACGGAAGATGTCAGCCGTATTTGCGCTGTTGCGGATGTTGAGCGGGCTCCAGTCGGATGCGGACACGATGCGGATGCCCTCCTGGGAGGTTTCGGGGTTAACCTGCAGTTTGGCGCCCGGGCTTATAGTGCCGATGCCCACCTCATCGCCAATGGTAGTCAGGCGCACATTAGCGCCGTCGTCGGTCCAGCCGCCGGCCGCGCCGAGGTCCTGGCAGTTGGTGTCACCCTGTAGGCACACGTTAACGCCGTTCACCTGCAACGCGCCGCCCGCGGCAACGTTCACGACCCCGGCCTCGGAAACGCTCAAACGGACGTTTAACGACTTGTCCGTAAGCTCAATGCCGCCGCCGTGCCCCACCAGGCGCAGGGCATTATTGCTGTCTTTGACGTAGATGCCGAGTAAATCAGGATACGGAGGACCGGCGCCGGTATCATCCGGCCAGGAGACTCCTGAATTTTGATAGATAAATCTAATCCCCTGCCCTGCGGCCGATGAAAGTTCCAAAAGTGTATTGATGTTGACGATTCCCTCAAACCTGCCCGCGTAATCATTGCCTGAAACTGCCTTGCCGTAAACAGCATTAAGCCCGGAGGTCGCAAGTCCCAATTGTTCGCCATACACTGCTGTCGTTCCCCCTGAATTTCCCTGTATGCCAATGGTGCCGGTTCCCTGGATTGCGGTGCCGCTTGCAACGGTTGAGGTAAACCCCCCGCTTGAAACCGTGAGTCCGCCGGAGAGGGTCTGGCTTGAACCCACCGAGTACACGGGCACGTCAACATTGCCCAAGGGCGGGGCCTGGCCCGGCGGATTGAACGCGGCGCTCGCCGAAACCGCGGACACCGCGAGCCCGGCCAAAAAAACCAGCGCCAGATTCTTGATGTTTGTGTTTTTGAAACGCATGAAAGGTATTTTGTATTATACCACAAAACGCGCGAGTGGCGCTACGGACGGGTTTCGCGCAACGTGGGCAGGCCCTTGGCAATATCAGCAAGGCCCGGGGGCGGGTTGATGATGGCGCGGCCGTCAAAAATAATTTGTTCCGCGGGCTCCTGGGTCTCGTCCGCAAACAGGCGCTGGAGGCTGATTTGGCTTGCGATGAGCATGCCTTCTATGGCGAGGGGAATGTCGGTTTCGTTTGAGCCCGTGGTTCCGGTTGCAATCGTGCCCTCGCTATAGAAGACGCCGGCCAGGTTTTGAACTGATGGGGCAATAGTAATATTGCCCTTCACGATCCACGCAACCGAGGGCAGGTTGTCTATGCGCGATGATACGGATCCTGACTGGTAGAATATATCCGCGTTAATGGCCAAATTGCCGTCCACGATAATAGTGCCGCTCCCCTTTTGCGTGCCCGTTCCCTTGTTGAAAGTCAAACTGCTTGAGATGGTCAAATCACCGGTGTAGTAGTACGCCTTTCCGTTCAGCAGAATTGACGAGCCGGCGGGCAAGGCGGATTCCGGCGCGCCATAGCGGCCCGCGATCAAACCCGCCTTATCAAGCCAACCGAGGCCGCCGCGATAGTTGTTGGCGGTGTCCGGCAGGGATAAACTGCCAAAACTCTCCGAACGGTACGGCGCGCCGCCCCCGCCGGCGCTCGGCAGGGTAACCGGGTCAATGGTTCCGTTCGCCTGGATGAGGTACGTGGCGCTGTACCTGCCTGAAGGCGGGGCAAATGACGCGCTGGCAGACCCGCCGGAATAGATATCCCCATACAGCGTCTCAAACCAGTATGCCAAAACGCTCGCCCCGCCGCCCGAAGCCACGCTGTCCCACATCACCCACCCGTCGCCCCGCTCGGGCTCGGGATCCGCGTCCAGGTTGTCTCCCCCGTTCCACGACCAGCCGGAAAACAGGCGGTCTGACCCGATTGCAACCCCATAATCCGTACTGCTGATATCAATAGGGCCCATCACCATCCATCCGTTCGCTCCCAATGCCTCCCATTTTGCCCAGCCTTTGATGACGCCCGCGGTAGTGGTCGGGCTTCCGCCTTGGTTGCGATAGAAAGTTGATGCTATCCCGGGCACGCTCCCCCACGCCGGGTATGGGCCAACCGGAGACATGTTGAGCCAGCCTAAGTTTCCCGACCACGCGTATCCGGTTACATTCTCGGTGGGAGAGCCGGACTCAAAATCAATGTTCAAGCCATAGTCAATGGTACCGCCGTTGTTGCAGTTGAGCGAAATCCAGCCCGTGGTGCGGGACCACACGTATCCGGAAATATTGTGAAAATTGCACGCCGCAAAAACGTTCAGGGGAATCGCGAACGCGGCGAGCGCCATGCCGGCAATAACGTATGGAAATTTTTTGCTTTGAAAATAATGCATAGCCTTCTGTTTTGTGGTATACTGGCAGTATACCATTAATCATCAACGCTTTCTATGTCTTTCTTAAAGCGTACCAATGGCCAGATAACGTCCCGCGACCTGGCGATCACCGCGGGCGCGACGCTCGCAATTGCCGCGGTTATGATTGCGGTCTTTGCAGTCCTGGGCGGACGATCCGGCCAGCAGGGTCAAGATGATCAGACTACCGAACGCATCAACCAAATCAAACAGCAGGCAAGCTCGGAAGCGGCGCCGGGAAGCGGGGAAGCGGACGGGCCGGACGCGGGAGTTGCGTTTGAGCCGCGGGCAACCTATACCGGCACGCTTTCAAACCGCGAACCCCAAGCCAGCATCACCTTGAGCACAGCAAGCGGCGAAGAAACCATACTGCTCTCGCGGGATACGGTTATCACGGCAAACGGGAGCGCGGTACCTGAATCCGGCCTCTCAATCGGCGACACGCTGCGCGTGGATGTTGAACGGTCGCGCGATGGGGCGCAAACCGCGCTTGCGGTTGCCATTCTCCGATCCACCTCGCCAACGGTGCCGACAAACGTAAGCATGCCAACCCTTCAGCCGGCCCCGGTCCAAACCCGGCCGGTATCGCCCTATTAATTGACAACAGCGGCCGCTCTTTGGTAACGTTAGCGCTCATGCAAAACCTTTTTTCATCCAAGTGCACCACGCATCTCAAGCAGGTGCTCTCAAAAGTCTCGGCAACAACCGAGCCAATTTCCGTTGTGCATCTCCTGGACGCGCTCGCCGCGGAAAAAGGCAGCATTGCGGCAGAACTCCTGAACAAATCATTCAAACGCCAAAGCGAGAACAGCGGCCAAAGTGCGGCGGCCTCTTTGGAGAGCTCCCTAGAGTACCGCGGCCAAAAAAATAGCGCGCCCGTTGAACGCGCGGCACTCGCAACCAAAACGCACCTTTTGCCCGATGCTGTCACCCGCAGCCTGGTGAAAGCCGTGCAAATCAGCCACCAGCATGGGCACCGCTACATTGGCACCGAGCATCTCCTCTCAAGCATCATAGTACTTGGCCTTAAGGAAGCAAACCTTTGGCTTTTAGAGCGCAACATGCGCAAGGCGCTCTTGGAAAAAAATCTCCGCATCGTGCTGGAGAGCACGGCAAAATTTCCGGACCTCACGGCCGTGTTCAGGGATGAGGGGGAAGCCCCGGCGGTCGGGAGCGCCAAACCCACGGCGCTTGAGTACTTCGGGCGGGAACTCACGAGCCAGAGCGCGCAGAAAGACATTGACCCGCTCATTGGCCGCGAGCGCGAGATAACGCGGCTCGTGCACATTTTGTGCCGCCGCCACAAGAACAACCCCCTGCTCCTGGGCGAAGCCGGCGTGGGAAAAACCGCCATTGTGGAAGGTTTGGCAAAACGCATTGCCGAGGGCGAAGTGCCCGCAGTGCTCGCCAATAAAAAAATCATAAGCCTGGACCTGGGGGCCATGGTTGCGGGAACCATGTACCGCGGCGAGTTTGAGGCGCGCTTGAAGCAGGCCATTGAAACTGCGGAAAAAGACAAAAACGTCATACTCTTCATTGATGAAATACACACCGTCATCGGCGCGGGCGCCGCAATGGGCTCCCTGGACGCGGCGAATATGCTCAAGCCCGCGCTCGCGCGCGGCGCGCTCTCCGTGATCGGCGCAACCACGCTTGAGGAGTACAAAAAGCACATCCAGGGCGATAGCGCCCTGGAGCGCAGGCTCGCGCCCATTGCGGTGGATGAGCCGAGCCTTGCCGAAACGCGCGAGGTGCTCTTGGGCATCAAAAAAAATTACGAAACCTACCACAACGTGGATATCAGCATTGATGCCATTGACGCGGCCATTGAATTCTCCAACCGCTTCCTGCCGGACCGGCTGCAGCCCGATAAGTCCATTGATCTCGTGGATGAGGCCGCCTCAAGCGTAAAAGTTGAACGGACCGCAAACGCGGCCTGGAAAAAAGTCCGGCAATTGGAGCGCGAGCTTGTGGACATCCAGGAGCGCAAGAAAGCCGCCGTTTCCCGGGAGGACTACAGCGAAGCAATCAACGCCAAGCGCCGCGAAGCCGAGACCCAAGGAGCGCACCATGCGCTGCTTGCCGCTATGCGGGAGTCGTCCGGAGAGCGCATAACCGTTACGCGCGAGCATGTGGCAGGCGTGGTGAGCGCACTCGCGCACGTCCCGCTCGGTCTGCTTACCGAGGACGAGCGCGAAAAACTCCAGCGCCTGGAGGAAGATCTGGGAACAGTGATTGTGGGCCAGGACGAGGCGCTCGCCAAAATCGCAAGCCTCATCCGCCGCTCGCGCACCGGAGTCTCGGACCCGAACCGCCCCGCCGCATCGCTCCTGTTTATGGGCCCGACCGGAGTCGGCAAAACCGAAACCGCGCGCCAGCTTGCAGCCGTGCTCTTCGGCTCATCCGGCCGCATGATCGGCCTGGACATGTCCGAGTACGCAGAGCCCTACAGCATCTCAAAACTCATCGGCTCTCCGGCCGGGTACGTGGGCTACCGGGACCAAAACGCGTTCTCGGACAAAGTCCGCGCCCAAGGGCACGCCGTGATCCTCTTGGACGAGATAGAAAAAGCGCACCCCGAAGTGCTGAACATGCTGCTGCAAATCCTTGAGGAAGGCCAGCTGCGCGACGCAACCGGAAGGGCGGTGAATTTCAGGAACAGCATCATCATCATGACCTCAAACACGGGCCAGGAAGCGTTCAACCAGGCGGCCCGGCTCGGATTCCACTCGGAACAGGCGCTTGAAGTGGACGAGGCTGAAGTGCGTGGAGAGTTGAAAGAGCGGTTCAGGCCCGAATTTTTGAACCGCATAGACGCAACCATCATCTTTAAGCCGCTCACGCGGGAGGTGTGCCGCGCCATCGTGGCACAGCACCTGGGCAAGCTCAACGAGCGGCTCGGCCGGGCGGGCGTCCGCGTGGAAGCGGATAGTGAAGCCATTGGGCATGTGGTGGCCAAAGGGTACCAGGCCGAAACCGGCGCGCGGGGCATACGCCGCTACTTCCAGGACCGCATTGAGGCTGAAATCGCGCGCCTCCTGCTCGCGCAAGCGCCAACGCCTAAAAGCCCGCGCAGTATTGTGATTGATGCATCAGACGATACGCTCATCTTTCGCTGGTCTGCTTGATCTCCTGTTCCCCCTCGCCTGCCTCGCCTGCGCGGCCGAGGGCGCGTGGCTGTGCACTGCATGCGAGAATGGGATTCCGGCGATTCTTGCGAATCACTGCCCGTTCTGCGAAGCAAAAACCCCGTTCGGCAATGCGTGCCCAGGCTGCAGGCCGCGGCACGCGCTTGACGGGGCGATTTCGTGCATTCCGTACGCGCACCCCACGGTCCAGTCCCTGATCCACGCGTGGAAGTACAACGGCGTGAGCGAGGTGACCGTGCATCTCGCTCGGTTTGTGGAGCGCTCTTTGGTGAAAGCCCGCCGAGCGGCCCTAGCCGCAGCAAAACAGTCCCTTGAAAGCGGCATGTCCGCGCAAGGCCTGCGCCGGCTCTCTGCCGCTCCTCCGCTCCTTGCGGGCGTTGATGTTCTTCTTCAGCCCATACCCTTGCACCCCAAGCGCGAAAAAGAGCGCGGGTTCAACCAGGCTCTACTCCTGGCGCGCGAGCTTGCGGGAACGGGCACAAACCGCGCCATGGGGAAACTTCTCGCCCGCGTAAAAAAGACGTCTGCCCAGGCCAAGCTTTCCGGGGTTGACCGGAGCACGAACATGGCGGGCGCATTTGCATTGGTTGCAAGCGAGTACCGCCGCGCAGCGGGAAAGCACGTGGTGGTGGTTGATGATGTGATCACCACCGGCAGAACCATGGAGGAAGCGGCCCGGCTCCTCAAAAACGCGGGCGCCGCATCCGTGTGGGGGCTGACTGTCGCCTATGGCCATCCGGTGCATGCGTAGCCTTTACAAAACGGTGGCTTTTAGCTATGGTGATAGTGCATAATAGAGAGGAAGAGCCAAACGGAAACTACTGTGCGGCTATCACGCGGAGAGGTGCCAGAGAGGCCGAATGGAGCGCACTGCTAATGCGTTGACCCCTTTACCGGGGTCCCAGGGTTCGAATCCCTGCCTCTCCGCCAGCATTTCATAAATTAATCATATGCCAGAAATAGCATCAGACGAAGAAATTAATGCGCTCGTGGACGAAATTGAAAAAGAACAAAGCGCGCTTTCGGACGAGAAACCAGAATCAGCCGAAACTTCTGATGTGCTTAGCGAGCAGGAAATCAACGACCTTCTGGATGATGTGGAACAACAGGACAAAACCCGCCAGCTCACGCCGGAGCGCGTGGCAAAAGCATGGGAACAGCTTGAAGACGGAGACCGCGCGTTTATTCTCACTGCGAGCGATGAAAAATTTTGGCCTATTATAGAAAAATTCAAACCAAAAAGCGAAAAAGCAAAAATCATGTCAGCCCTGCGAAAACTCACGCAGGCCAATGACCCGCGCGCATCAAACATAGCGCGTTAAACCATGCAAGAAACACAAACACAAACAATATCCTGGAACGTCCCGGAGTACCGCGAGCACGCGCGCGGCAAACGCTGGTACATGGTAGCCGCGGGCGCAAGCGCACTCCTCCTCCTCTACTCCGTGCTCACCGCGAATTTCCTGTTTGCCATCATCCTGGTCCTCGCCATCCTGATTATGGCCGCGCACGACCGCAAAGCCGCGCCGGAAGTAACCTTTGAAATCGCGGAAAACGGCATCAATGTAGGCGCTGCGCACTACTCCTATAACCGGTTCAAGAACTTCTGGATGTACTATGAGCCCGGCGAGGCAAAGACCCTTTTCTTTGAGTTCAAGAGCGGCATCCGGCCGCGGCTCGCAATCCCGCTGCAAAACAAAAACCCGCTCAAAGTCCGTTCAATCCTGCTCGTACACCTGCCCGAAGACGTTCTCCGCGAAGACGAGCCGCTCTCCGAACAGCTGATACGGTTGCTGAAACTATAATTGCCTTTTGCGACTACGACGCGCCCTCGTCGTTCAATGGATAGGACGCAAGATTGCGGATCTTGCAATGTAGGTTCAATTCCTGCCGAGGGCACCACGGGTCACGCAAAGAATACAATGAGTGTGCACCTCTCAACTCCCATCTCTTCTCTCACGCGGGTGGGAGCCGTTACCGCGACCCGGCTCGCCCGGCTTGACATTGGGTCGGTGTTGGATTTGCTTCAGCACTACCCCACGCGCTATGAGGACTACAGCGCGCGGCTTTCCACGGCCGAGCTTTCTGAAGGCGCGCAGGGAACGCTGTACGGGACAGTTGCGCGCATAGAGAGCAAAAAAACGAAGCGCTTGCGGATGCAGATCACCGAAGCCGAGATTGATGACGGGAACGGAACCTTGAGAGTCGTGTGGTTCAACTCTCCCTACATCACCCAAACAATCAAGGAGAACGACCGAATCGCCATTGCCGGAACCGTTGAGGCTGACTTTTCGGGCTGGGTCATGAAAAATCCGCAGTTTGAAAAGGTTGACAACCAAAAAGCAGCGGTGCACACATCCCGGCTCGTGCCCATTTACCCGCTGACCGCGGGCTTAACCCAAAAGCAAGTCAGGTTTTTGGTGAGCCAGGCCCTGGAAGCGGCCAAAGAAATGCCGGATGTTCTGCCGCACGCTGTCAGCGAACAGGAAAAACTGGTTGGCAAGCGCGAGGCGATCATCAACATCCACCTGCCGGAACATGCCGGCGCATACCTTGCCGCCCGCACGAGGCTCGCGTTTGAAGAGCTTTTCATTATACAGCTTTTGACGGAACGCTCCCGCAGTGAACTCGCCCAAGCGCGCGCCCCGAAAATTCCTTTCAACGAGAAAGCGACAAAGGAACTGGTCGCCTCGCTCCCGTTTGAACTCACCCGCGACCAGCGCAAAGCAGCCTGGAAAATCCTGCAGGACATGGAAAAAGGCGCCCCAATGAACCGGCTCCTTCAGGGCGAAGTCGGCAGCGGCAAAACCGTTGTTGCGGCCATTGCGGCGCTGAACGCGGCTTCTTCGGGCTTCCAGACCAGCCTCATGGCGCCAACCGAAATTCTTGCGCTCCAGCACTTCCAGACTGTTTCCAGGCTGTTTCCGAAACACGTGGTTGCGCTTTTGACCAATAAGCGCCACCGGCTCTCAACCGACCGCGCCGCGACCCAAACTGGCATTAAAAAAATGATTTCAGACGGCCTGGTTGCCATAACCATTGGCACGCATGCCATCATCCAAAAAGACGTTTCTTTCAACGCGCTCGGACTGGTGATCATAGACGAACAGCACCGCTTCGGCGTAGAGCAGCGAAAACAGCTGAAAGACAAGACCGCCGGCGATGTGCCGCACTTGTTGTCCATGACCGCAACCCCCATCCCCCGCACCCTTGCGCTGACCTTGTACGGGGACTTGGACATCACCACCATCCGGCACATGCCTGTCGGACGGAAACCAATCGCCACGCGCGTTGTTGATGAAGAGCATCGGCCAAAAGCATACCAGTTCATCAAACAGCACATCGCTAACGGCGAGCAGGCGTTTGTCATCTGCCCGCTGATAGAAGAATCAGACGCGCTCGGCGTTGCGTCCGCAACCGATGTATACGGCAAGCTCCGCAAAAATGCTCTGAAAGATACGCCCATCGGGCTCTTGCACGGCAAACTCGCAAGCGCGGAAAAAGAACGGGTCATGGATGCGTTCAGATCCGGAGCGCTTTCCGTGCTGGTCGCAACCGCAGTGGTTGAGGTTGGCGTTGACGTGCCCAATGCTTCCATTATGGTGATTGAGGGCGCGGATAGGTTCGGGCTCTCGCAGCTGCACCAGTTCCGCGGCAGGGTGGGCAGGGGAGAGCGCCAGTCCTACTGTTTTTTGTTCAGTGATTCGGAGTCGCCGGAAACAAAAAAGCGCCTGCAGAAGTTTGTGCAGGCCCGCGATGGGTTTGAAATCGCGGAGCTTGACCTCCAGTTGCGCGGGCCGGGAACGCGCTATGGCACCGAGCAGTCCGGCAGGTTCACTGATTTGAAAATCGCAACGCTCGCGGACAGCGGGCTTTTGGAGCGCACCCGCGAGGCAGCCAAAAAACTGCTTGCGGACGACCCCGCGCTTAAACGCCACCCCCTGCTTGCTGCAGAGCTTCTCCGCCAATCCCGGGAGCTGCATTTTGAATGACAATATGGACAACTCTTGACGTATCAACCAAACCATGTTTTTATAGTGATATCCCAACACGTACGCGCGGGTAGGCCCGCAGCAGTGGGCAATCGCATCATCTCCCTCTTTCGTCTTTGGCCAAAATCCAATGGATGAGACGCTTAGGCGGATATGAACGGTTCCGGCCAGTACGGCTTCTGCTCCCCCTGGAGTTGTGCTGGCCGGCTACCCCTATGACTTTGTACACTCATATTGAACCTTGATATATCCTAAACTTCGCGCGCAGATAAGGAGGCAACGCGCGCCGGAGGCGCTCCATCTATCGTACACTTCTGCCGCGGGGAGGCGGCAGAAGTTCCGTCAACCGCTACTCATGAGATATTGGGGGGAGAGAGTAGTATGGCCTTGTATCGTTCCAGAGTGGCAACTCACATGTCTTCTCCTGCAGCTGCCCCCGCAGAACAGCTGCAGGTAGATCTGAAAACCGGAGCTATCATGCGGTCCGTGACTCGTACCGACTTCCTGGCAAGCGCCCGCGGGCATCACCGCTACCCGGAGCTGCATGCCATGATGGTCCCGCTGAAGCGTCCTGTCCGCGCGGAACTCATCAATGCTGACCACCCAGTAACCATCGTAGGGGTCGTCAAGCAACGCTCCGTGGTTTTCGTTCTCGCCGGGGATGGCAGATCTCCGATCCCAATCGGGAGCGACAACATCAAGGACCCCGTGGTGCGGGTCCGGCTCTTGATGGGCAGCACAAGCAACGGGAAGCCCGCGAGGATCGCAGTCCCCACGGGCAACGTCTAGCAGCGCGCTGCGTTCAAAAAATGAGGCGGATGCAGGCACAGCTCACACTGTCCTGCTCCGCCTCCCCATTTCCCAACATTCACATCAAAGTGAATGTTTCCTCAAGCGCAGTTCAGCGCTTTTTTTGTATGCCAAGTGCGAGAAGCGCTTCCGGCACATCGCGGACCGGATGAATGCCTGCGCCATCAGGCGTTGACGCGCTCGCGGGCACAAAACATGAGGTAAAGCCGAGCCGCCGAGCCTCGGCAAGGCGCGTTTCAAGATGAGCCGCAGGCCGCACTTCCCCGGAAAGCCCCACCTCCCCGAGCGCGATTGACTTTTCCGGCATGGCCTGGTTTGAGAGGGATGATGCGATGGCAAGGCTTGCCGCCAAATCAAGAGATGGGTCTTTGACGCGCAAGCCGCCGACCACGTTCAAGAATACATCCTGGTTATCCAGCTTCAAGTCGGCTCGGCGCTGCAGTACCGCGAGCAAAAGTTCCAGGCGCGACACATCAAACCCGCTTGCCGCGCGCTTGGGGTATCCGTAGGAGGTTTTGTTGGTGAGCGCCTGGATCTCTATCAAAAACGGCCGGGTTCCCTCCATGATCACGCTCACCACTGACCCGGGCTTGCTGCCTCCGCCGCCCTCTAAAAACAGCTGCGAAGGATTTTTGACTTCAATAAACCCTTTGTCCGTCATGCTGAACACGCCTACCTGGTTGGTGGGGCCGAAGCGGTTCTTGGTGGAGCGCAGCAGCCGGTACTCGTGCAGCCTGTCCCCTTCCAGATACAGCACCACGTCCACCATGTGCGCGAGCAGCTGGGGCCCGGCAAGGGCGCCCGCTTTGGTGACGTGGCCAATAAGGATGATGGGGATAGCAGTCTGTTTGGCGCACTGTAAAAATTGCGCGGCGCTCGCGCGAAGCTGGGTAACGCTGCCTGGTTCTGAAGCGATTGATTGGTCAACGGTGGTCTGGATTGAATCTATGATAACAAGCGCAGGTTTGTACTTCTTGATTGCCGCAATGGCCGCTCTGGTGCGCGTGTCCGTGACAAATTGAATTCGCTCTGCGCTGACCCCTAGGCGCGATATGCGCATCCCTATCTGCTCGGGCGACTCTTCGCCGGCCACGTACAAAACGCCGCCCTTGTGGTGGCGGGCAAACCCGGCAATGGCCTGCAAGACGAGCGTTGATTTGCCTATCCCTGGGTCCCCGGCGAGGAGGATGAGGCTGCCCGCGACCAAACCCCCGCCGAGCACCATATCCACCTCATGCATGCCCGTTGAAAAACGGGCTACCGCGCGGGTTGCGTCAATTGACGTAACTGCCGCGCGATCAGCGGATCCCGCTCCCCCGGAAGCCTCTTGGACAGTGCCCCACTTGCCGCACTCATCACATTGTCCCTGCCACTTGGGGTACTGGGAATCGCAGTGCGAGCATATATATAGTTTAGTTTCCATTGGAGAGGAAAGGCATCAACACCCGTTCCACCTCCTCAAAGGGTTGCGCCCCGACTAATGCGACTCCCCCGATCACCAGGGTCGGGGTTTCGGTAATTCCCAATGCCCGGCCTTCGGCGAAATCGCGTTCAACTAAGGCAGGTATGGTATCATCCGAGCGGCATTCCGTAAAGCGGGCTTCATCAAGCCCTAAGCGGGCCGCGCCCTCCAAAAGCGCGGAAGGCGAAAAATCACCCTGGTTCGCAAAAAGCCAATTCTGGTACTCCCAGAACTTACCCTGTTGCGCGGCGCACCGCGCCGCAACTGCCGCGTCCTTTGACGATTGCGAGAGGAACGGAAAATCTTTCCACACGATCCGGGCCTCGTTCGGATATTTGGCAAGGATGCGCGAAAGCACGGCCTGGAAATCCGCGCAGTGCGTGCAGCTGAAATCAGCGTACTCATACATAACTGCGGCCGGATTGGCCGCTCCTCTTGCCGGGCTTTCGCGATATTCTGTGGGGCGCGTTGCGCCGGTAAAATCAAATTGCGCCTTTTCCGCACTGCGGTTGCGCCATAGGTCAACGCTGAACAAAAGCATCACGACAAGCCCTGCGCCCAAGATGCTCGCAATGACGCGGCTCTGCCCCATAGTTACCGCAGCCGCAGCTTGTGAATCCGGCCCGACACCCGGTCCGTAAAGTAGAGCTCTCCGCCATCCTTTGAAATTGACATGGTTTCTACGGTGAATGAACTGCCTCCCTCGCTCTCCGGAAACGCAATTGGCGCGGCTGAATTGTTTATCAAATCAATTTTGTATATGGTGTCCGGAGCGCCGAACGCCTGCTCCCGGAAAATGCCCGATCCCTCGCTCAAAAACTGCGGCACCGCGCAGTACACAACCTCCTCGCTTGCGAACGCGCACTTGTCCGGCCAGGTTTGCACGCGCAAGGAGCGGTTGCCCAAGCCGATGTTGTCCCCAAGGGCCCCTGTGATGTGGAGCATGGGGTTGTAGTTCGTTCCTTCGGAGTACACGCTGTAGAGCATCTGCTTGCCTTCCGGCGACCATGCGCCGAGAAAGCCGATGCCATTGGTCTGCAACGACAAAAAATTTTCATCATTCAAGCCGATAAAAAACACTTCCTCGCCTTCGCTTGATGTCGGCTCCCGGAACGTTGCGATGATTTGATTGGTGGGCGACCAGTTCACGCTCACGTTGCGCGACTGCGTGCCCAAAGCCTGCACGAGCTCCTGGCCCTCGCCCGAAGGGCTTGACGTGACAATCCACCTATCGCTCTCGGACTCGCCGATGTACTCGTACGCAAGCTGGCTGTCGTTCGGGCTAAAGCTGAACTCCTGGGCTTCCGGAGGCAGGGTTGCCTGGATGTTGCGCTCAAAATCATAGAAGATATTTGATCCGTCCGGAAACTCCAATACCGCGGAACTGCCGGAGTTTGACCACACAACATCCGAAACCGAACGGAACACGCGGTCCGAGAGCGGAACAGGATCCCCGCCAGCCGGATTGATGCGGTAGAACCGCTCATCCCGGCCGTCATAGTAGTTGAGCGATCCGCTCTGCGAGAGCGTATTAAAATCAGCGCGTGACGGCGTGATTGATGAAACCACGGTCCTGCCGCCCGCTGCCACCACATCCGGTTCTTGCGGCTCTGGTTCAGACTCCGGAGCCAGATTGCGCTGATCCAAGGTGGTATCAACCACGCGCCCGCCCGGGCCCGTGCCAACGTCCGGCAACTGGCCGGGTGCGGGACTGACAACACGCCCCGGCACCACCGAGGTACCCGGGCTTCGGAAAAAGAGAACCCAAATCCCCCATCCGAGCAGGATGACGATGAGAATAAAGCCCGTTATTTTGAGGATGAGTTTTACGCGGTCGGACATACTATACCTAATTTAAGGGAAACTTACTGGAATCAATCTCCAAATCACAAACAGTACCATTGGCAAAATCTTCGGGCTGGAATAATTGGGCCCCAGAAACTCCGGACCAATCAATATCATCAAAATCATACTTCCTAACTGCGCCGTCTTGGAGGTATAGCGGGAATCCGTTGCACTTATTAGCGCCGGAGCTGCTCTTTCCGAGCGCAAAATTATCATCAAGAGTCGGACCCAGGCTTGAACTGTCGTTTACTTCAATCTCCAATACAAAACCTTTCAAACCGCCGCTCCCGCCGCTGCAGTATCTCTTGGTAAACGCGTCTAGTAATTTATCTCTCCCTCTGCTTGCGGTGTACGGATCGGCAAGTACGAATTTCTCACTTGAAAAACTATACGCTCTGGAACGCGTCACTTCTTTGCTGTCTATCTCTCTTAGATACCCTTGGAACGCCAAATAATCTGTTTCGTTGCAAACACTATAAACTGTAATCTTGTCCGCATAAGTATTGGTAAAAAGCGACCAGCTGATATTACCCTGCAGATACACGGGCCGACACTGGCGATTGATGCAACTCTCCGGTAATGATTCTCCGCTATCATCTACACATGCAACGCCTCCGCAGATCGCTTGTTCACTCCTCAATTCGCCAATTTTGTAATCCCTGCCACATACTGTCTTATCGTCGGCTTCGCTGAATGGTATCAAACTTTTACCAGCCACCACACGCCCATCTGGGGCGAGCTCCGCCAGTAAACCCGCGCCTGCGTCGGTGGTGTACTCCGCTCCAAATTCTTTAACAATAAGGTCCTCAACTTCCTGTGTATTGCATAGCCGACCACCGATATTTGAAAAAAGGGGAGTTACCGGCGAAACGTCCGGCAGGCGCAACGCCACCAAGCGCGGGGTGATGGCGTTCAGGAACACGTACGAAAGCAATGCGAGCATGAGCCCGATGGCCGCGCCAAAGATGCGCTTTTTGGCGGAGCTGATCTTGTCGGACCCGCCGCCGGACATGATCCACTGGTAGCCCGCAATGATGAGCATGACCACCGCAAACACCGCGGCCAGTCCGATGAGCAAACGGTATACGCCCGCGATATACTGCGACAAATCCGGATTCTCCGGAACAAACGGGAGCGGAACCTGGAGCACAGCCGGAATGCCCTGCTGCACCTCCTCTGCTCCTTGAGCCGCATCTCCCGCGCGTTCATTGGGAAGCCGGTCCTGTGCGGACGCAGGAACGGCAACTGCGGACGCGGCAGAAAGGAGCAGTGCAATAATGAGTATTCGTGATTTCATATGGGAAACATGGTGGTAAGGTAGAGGCCGAACCCCGCAATCAGGAGCAGTAAACCGATGATTCCGAGAATGGGGAGGAGGTAGGGCAGAATGGCTTTAATGGCTAATCTTTTTACTGCTTGGGCTCCGGCTTTTTTTGCTTTATCAGCTGCGGCTTCGCGGGCCCTGGCGCGCAGGGCGCTGTACATCTGCGAAATGCGGCTCTCTTGGCCCGCGCCGCCCGGAACATCATCATACTCCGCGAGCGGATCATTCGGTTCTTGTGCGGATACGGCCATATGCGCGCTGTTTTAAATCCTTTCGCCCCATGCCACGCCCGAAACCAGCCACTCGGAGCTCCCGGACTGGGAGAGATCAATCACCGCTTCCTGCTGGTACGTTTCAATGGCGCCGCCCGAAACCTCGGTCCGGTTGAGCACCGCGCGAAACCGCGCCGCTCTCCGCTCCGGGGCAAACTCCTCGGTTTCAATGCTCCCAAGCTCCGCAGTGATAGAGTAAAAACCTTCCCGCACCGGGTTCTGTACTGCGTACGATTCCAATTCCTGCACGAGTGGTGCGGTCATAAAGCCGGCCAGGTCCGTAAAACGCGCATTTCCGGAATCAGACGAGTAGGTGCCGAACCGCTCAAGAAAAAATACAGCAAGGCTTTCGGCTTCGCGCTCAAGCGTTCCCACTGATGCGGCAGCGGCCGCACTCGGGTACATAGCCGCAAATTCGTCCGCATTCGCGGCATCAAACACCGCACCCTCAGGCAAACCCTCGCCCCGATCCGGCAGCGCCACCCTCTCCTCCTCGGGCGCCAGGGGCTCCTCGCGGCCCGGGAACACATCAAACAGCACCGAAATAAGGATTCCAAAAAGTACCAGGGCGCTCGCAATGATGATACTGATTTTTGTTCGTGGCGACATATGCGTAAATTACTGCGGAATTGTCGGATGTGCGGCTTGCGGCTCCGGGGGAGCAGCTTGGCCGGGTACCTCGGGCGCTGCACTTGCCGCATTTTGGCGGGCAAACTCTTTTTTGGACTGCTCAATCTCCAAGAGCTGCCTGGGGTCGCTCGTGATGATCTGATCTTCGGTGTACGAAGCAATCACCTTGATGGCCGCGTGCTTGTTGCCCGCAAAAAAGATCCCTTCCCCCACGCTGCCCTCAAGGAGCAGATACTTCTCGCCCTCGGTGAGCAGGAACGTCTTGACCACGTTGTCTATGGACGCGGGCGACTGGCGCAACAGGAGCTGCAGGGCCGAGTTCGTGACAATGGCCTGGCCGTAGGGGCTGCCCAAAAAGTCATTCACGTCCTGGGTGATGGTCGTGACCCCGAGGAAGTACTTGCGGGCGCGCTTGACCAGGGCAAAGATGAATTTTGCGCTGTCATCGTGCTGCATGAGCCACCAGGCCTCATCAATCACCAGGATCCGCTTTTTGAGGGACGAGCGCACCACGTTCCAAATGTAGTTCACAATAGTGTACACGGCCATGGGCCGCAGTTCATCCTCCAAGTCCCGCACCGAGAATACGACGAGCTGATTGGACATATCCACGTTTGTGGGGTTGTTGAGCAATCCCGCAAACGTGCCCTCGGTATACTTCTTGAGGCGCTCGGAAAGCCCCTGCCCGCCCTCCATGCCCGAAAGCACTTCGCTAAAATCCTGCATCAGGGGCGCTTGCGCAATGCTCCCCAGGTCGCTCGCCGGCGTAATGTCCTTTTTGGCGTAGGTCTCAAGCAAAGCGCGGTCCACAATTGAGTCTTCGGCATTGGAAAGCTCGCCAAGCATGAGGCGCACCAGCCCTTTCAAGGCAATCACGCCGGAGCGGATGATGTCCGAGGTGGAGGTCGCGTCCGCGATTGCCCGCGGCAGGTCAAACGGGTTGATTTTCGCTTCAGATGAAAGGGAAATGTTCACGTACGTGCCTCCCACGGCCTCTGACAGGTGTTCGTACTCGCGCTCCGGGTCAATGATGATCACGTCCGTGCCCATCATCATGCTCCGCAGCACCTCCAGCTTTACGGCATAGCTCTTGCCGGCGCCGCTTGTGGCAAACACCACGGAGTTCGCGTTCGGAAGGCTGAATCGGTCAAACAGGATCAAAGAGTTGTTGTGCCGGTTGATGCCGTACAAAATGCCGGAATCGCTCGTAAGGTCGCTTGAAACAAACGGGAACGACGAAGCGGCAGGGCTCGTGTTCAGGTTCGCGGACACGCCGAGCTCGTCGTTCGCGAGCGGCAGGGTTGAGTTGAAACCCTGCTCGGCCTGCCACAGGCTCCGGCGCGTGGCTATCAGCTTTGAGCCGAACAAAAGCTCCACTTTCTCGGTGAGCGCATTGAGCTCTTTTTGGTCATGCGCGTACAGCGTGACGTACACCGCGTGCTGGAAAAAATGCTCAACCCCTTGAGTAATGGCATCCCTAAGCTGTTCAATGTCCCGCAGGGCGGTCTCGCGCAAGGGATCGCGGGGCGCGCCCTTTTCCTTGTCTTCAATGAGCTGGGCCTCCAGGTTTCCCACCTTCTTTTTGAGCTGGTTTAAGATAATGTCGCTTGAAACCGGATAGAAGAACAGGGCAATGTCCATAGTTGCCGAGAGGTTGATGACCGGCGAAAACCACCCCACGTTGATGTACCGCGGAAACGTGGCCACAAAGAGCGTGCGCACGAAAAGCCCGTTCAGCTCCAGGTGGTCGGGAACAACGCGCATGGATGCCGGAGCAATGATGTCCCGGATTTTTATCTCCCCCTCGGCGAGCGTTTTTTCGCTCGCAATGAGCTCGGACTCGGTCTGGGGCTCGTAGGGAGCCGCCGTACGGGGCTGCGGCAGGGCTTGGGGTTGTGATGGCGCGGGGTCAAACATAGCGCGGTTATTCATCAATCTTTAAATCTTCTTCCTGGGGAAGCTTCTGTATCTGCGAAAGCTCGGGGTTGTATGAACCGTAGTAGAGCTCAATCAGGCTCTGGGTCCCGAGCGGAAGGGCGGTAATGCCGATGTTCGCGAGGCCGTTGACCACGACATTCACCCTGCTTTCAAGTTTTTCCCGGTACCGGGCGAACAGCTTGTCCGAGAGCTTGATGATGGCGCTTGGAGAAAACGCGGTCCCGAGCTGGCTGAAAAAACCTTTTTTGGCATCCTTGCCAGGCGCGTACGGCACCACCGCGTAGAACCGCTTTCCCATGATGTCGCCCAACGTCACGAGCTCCGTGATGAAGGCGTGGTACTCCCGTATCTGGGTTCGCAGCAAATCATTGGCCTCGCCGTTGGCGCGCTGCTCCAAATCAGAGAGGTACCCGTCTATGTTGAGCTGCCGCGACTGCACCACGATCTGCAAGCTGAAATCAAGGGAATTCAAAAGCGAAATATATCCCTGCAAAATGGCGTTCTGCTCATCCTCGCTCTTTAAGGCGAAATTGATTGATGAGGCGAGCAGCACGCGGCGCACGCTGCCATCTTTAAGGATGACGGTGTCGTCCCGGATTTCCGCGATGTCCAGGTAGCTCTGGGTGGACGCGCTGGTTTTCTTTTTTGCAAGCTTACTCTTTGGCATGTTTATTTTGGTTCTCGCGGGATTGCGCCAGGATTTCCTCGGGCCGGTATTTTCCCCCGGTGTCAACCAGGAGCGTAAGTTCAGAAAGCGCCCTGGAACGCATCCGCGGCTTGTACGCGGGAAGCGCTTCAACTTCCCCTAGTGCGCCCTGTTCTTTGGGGCGCGCCGGAGCAACGTACTGCTTTGACCATACGCGGAGCTGCGAACGGACCGCTGACCGCACGATTGAGAGCGCAAACCGGTAAAAAGGCTGGCCGTTGATCTTGATGAATGCAATGAGGGCATACGCCCCAAGGATGAGAACGGCTTCAAGCGCGAACAAGGCAGTATCAGCGAGCTTGTACGCGGCAAACACCAAGAGTATGGCAACAATGCCGATAATGAACTGCCGGGTGGTGATGGGCCCGATGATCTTGTCTTCCACGTCTATGAATTGGGGTACCACGAATTGGGGCGCCATAGAGTTAGCGCAGCGTGCGCGCGAGGTCGGCAATGGTAAAGAATTCGTCTTCAGTCATCTGGTTGGGATTTGCCGCAGGATCCCCGAGCAGTACCGCGAGCTTCTTGCCGGATGAGAGCGCGCTGTCGCCGAGGCGCAGGTAGCTCGCAAAGAGCGGGCTTGCCCGCAGCGTTCGGATGCCCGCAACCTTCTCGCCTATTGACTCGCCTTCCAGGGTTGCGATTTTGCCCAGGACGACCTGTTTTGCCCTGCCCGCATCCCCGAACGCCCGGAAGTCGGAAAGCGTAATGGTTCCAAGCTCATCCGAAAGCCCCATGGTGCGCGGGAGCGCCGCCGGAGTACCGCGGCCAGGTCCCTGGCCGGGAGTAACGTCGTCCAAACGGGGTTTGGTTCCCGGGACAACACGCCGCGCTGACGCTTGAGTGGGGACGGGGACGGGTGCGGCCTTCTGTATGAGCGCGTCCAACTCTTTCTGGGGTGCATCCTTGTCATTGCGAGGGAGCGTACTCGCGACCGCGGCAATCTTATCGTCGCGTTGATTGTCTGATATTGTATTATCGCGCCTCAATGCGATGTTAGGATTGCTTCGCTCCGCTTTCGCTTCGCTCGCAATGACATGCCGTGCGACCCCGTGGCTGCGATTATGGGCTTCTTCCACTATGCGCTCGGCCTGGAGAAGCGCGTCCCCTGACAATCCCAAGCCCCCGGCCGCGAACGGGCGCGCTGCATAATCAGCAAATTCAGCAGCGGTGCGCACGTCCCTCAATCGGGACCGCGCGAGCGCTGATGCGCGCTTGGTGAACGCCTCTTCGCTCCCGCCGGACCCGGAAAGGCTGAATAAGCTGCGGCTGATTGAGAGGGCCTCGCCCTCCCCGGACTTCTGGGGGTTGATTGCGCGCGCCTTTTGGGCGGATGCCGCAAGCTCTTCTCGTTCAGTTTGGGCGAACATCCCATCGTCGCGCGCAACGAACCCCGCGGGCGGAGCAGGCGCTTGCGCGCGTTCCGGCGCAAGGAGAGCGGAAAGCTTGGGAGCGAACGGCGAGTCCCGGTCAATCTGGGATTGGAATTTTTTCTTAAGCTCTGCTTGGGCTTCATCAGGCTGGGCCGCAAGCCATGCCGTCATCCCCGACACCAAAAGGCGTTCGGAATTCGTATCCAAAAACTCAAGGTTGTTGGCGAGCAAGTGCGAAACGTCCTCCTCGGAGAGCACGGGAAGGGCGAGCGCTTTCAAGGGGCTCGTGATTGAGCGGTACGCGGCCAAGGCCGGGGCAACCTCCTCTTTCGGCAGGACGGAAAGCTCTTGTTTTATGTGCTGGATTGCGGTGTATGCTCCGGCAACATCCTTGTTTGCGAGCAGTCCCTCGGCCTCCTTTTGAATGCGGCCGATGGTATCCTGTTGGAGCAATGTTTTGCCTGTGTAGTGCGTAATTGGCATGCATGGATTATACCACAAACAGCAAAATTTCTCCAAACAAAAAACTCGGCGGCTGATGCCGAGGTTTTTGCGGGGATTAGGTGCCCTGGTTCCAGGATGCTAAATACTGTTTTTGACGGCTGGTGAGCGTATCGTGCCTGACCTTAAGGGATGTAAGCTTGAGGGATGCGATGGTGCGGTCCAGCTCTTCAGGCAGACGGTGCACGCCCGGCGGCAGAGTGTTATGATTCTTGACGAGGTGCTCGCACGAAAGGGCCTGGCCCGCGAAGCTCGTGTCCATGACGCTTGAGGGGTGGCCCTCCGCGGCCGCAAGATTCACGAGCCGCCCTTCAGTGAGCAGGTTGACGGTTCTGCCGCCAGGCAGTTCGTACGACTGCACATGCTCACGGGAGCGGTACGACCGTTTGGCCATCTTTTTCAAGGACTCAACGTCAATCTCAACGTCAAAGTGCCCGGAGTTTGCGATAATGCACCGGTCTTTGAGTTTTTTGATGACCTCGCGGCTCACCACCTCGCAATTGCCGGTGACAGTGATAATGATGTCTGCTTTTGGCGCAACCGAAAGCATGGGCGCAACACTAAAGCCGTCCATCACCGCCTCCAGGGCGCGGACCGGATCAATTTCCGTTACCACCACATGCGCTCCCATGCCGCGGGCGCGCATGGCAACGCCCTTGCCGCACCACCCGTACCCCGCAATGACAAGCGTTTTCCCGGCAATGAGCACATTGGTTGCGCGGATGATGCCATCAAGCGTGCTCTGGCCCGTGCCATACCTGTTGTCAAACAAATGCTTGGTGGCTGCGTCATTCACGGCGATGACCGGAAGCTTCAACTCACCGGCCGCCTCCATGGCGGCTAAACGGATGATGCCGGTGGTGGTTTCCTCGGTGGAGCCGTACATGACCGCAAGCTGATTCTTGAAGTTTGTGTGCAAAAGCGTTAAGAGATCAGCCCCGTCATCCATGGTAATATGGGGTTTTGACGAAACAGCGGCATGCAAGTGCTTGTAAAATTGCTGCCGCGATGCGCCGTGGCGGGCGAACACCGAGATTTTGTCGTGCTTGACGAGCGAGGCAGCCACGTCGTCTTTGGTTGAGAGCGGATTGGATGCGCACAATACCACAGACGCGCCGCCCGCTTTCAGAACCTGCATCAGGCGCGCGGTTTCGGTTGAAACATGCAAACACGCGGCAATGCGGACGCCGCGAAAAGGCTTGGAGCGCTTGAAGCGCTCCTCTATCTTTGCGAGCACGCCCATTTCCCTCGCCGCCCACTCAATTTTCCGCCTGCCTTCCTCGGCAAGCCTGATATTTGCAATATCGTACTTCATGCTATCTCACCGCGCGCTTAAGTTCGGCAACGCGGCTGGCGCGCTCCCAGGGCAGATTCAAATCCAGGCGGCCGAAGTGGCCGTATGAGGCGGTTGAGCCGTAGATTGGCCTGCGCAAATCAAGGTGTTTGATGATCATGCCCGGCCGAAGGTCAAACACTTTTTTGATGGCTCGCGCAAGCTCGTCGTCTGAAACCACGCCGGTTCCATACGAATTCACGTTGACGCTCAAAGGTTCGGAAACGCCGATCACGTACGCAACCTGCACTTCCACCTGGGAGGCTAGACCTGCTTTGACGAGGTTCACAGCTACCCAACGCGCCGCGTATGAGCCGGATCGGTCAACTTTGGACGGGTCTTTGCCGGAAAAGCATCCCCCGCCATGCGACCCTACGCCGCCATAGGTGTCCACAATAATCTTGCGCCCCGTGAGGCCTGTATCCGCCTGGGGCCCTCCCGAGACAAACCTGCCGGTCGCATTCACATAAATTTTCGTCTTCTTGTCAAACAATTTTTTGGGCAATATGGGCTTCAAAACGTTTCGTATGACATCGCGCTCAATCTTCGCGTGCGTTACGTCCGGATTATGCTGGCACGACACAACCACATTCTTGAGGTGCACGGCGCGGCCGCCGCGGTATTCAAGCGTCACCTGGGCTTTGCCATCCGGCCGCAAGTACTTCAAGGTTCCGTTCTTGCGCACCTGGGCGAGCCGGCGGACGAGCTTGTGCGCCAAAGTGATGGGAAGCGGCATAAGCTCCCGCGTTTCCGTGGTCGCGTACCCGTACATCAGTCCCTGGTCCCCGGCCCCGAGCTTGGTGAGATCTTCTTTTTTTGATGAACCGCCCCCTGACCCCCGCCTTGAAAAGGCGGGGGAACCGGATGGGTCCACGCCGGCCGCAATGTCTGCTGACTGCTCCTGGATGGCAACCGTCACCCCGCAGGTTTCCCAGTCAAAACCCATGGTGGAGTTGGTGTATCCGATGTTCTTGATGACGCCGCGCACAATCCGCGGCACGTCAATGTACCCCCTAGTGCGCACCTCGCCCGCAACAAACACGAGCCCGTTCGTGAGGAGCGTTTCCACGGCAACGCGGGATTCCTCGTCCTGCCGCAGGGCCTCATCCAAAACCGCGTCCGATATCTGGTCCGCCATTTTATCGGGGTGCCCCTCGGTGACTGATTCGGAGGTGAGAAAGGCGTGTTCTTGGTCTAGATATTGCATAATTTTAGCGTGTCATTGCGAGGAGTCATGTACTCATGGCGACGAAGCAATCTTATTGCCGCGCGGGAGCGTATTGTGCATACATACTCCCTATCGCCGATAGGATTGCCGCGGTCGGGAGTACCCTCCCTCGCAATGACACTATATTAGTATGTGCTACTTAAGTCTTTCCACTCCGGATTAAGTGTATTGATTAAATCAATCTTTTTCTTCCTTGACCCGGCTTTGATGTTTTTCTCTCGCGCTATTGCTTCGTTTATATCGTTATACTCTTCAAAATACACTAACTTGTTGATCATATACTTTTTCGTAAAAGTACTGCCTGTTCCTTGCGTATGCTCGTATATTCTTCTCCGTATGTCATTCGTTACTCCGGTATACAAGACGTAATGTTTGTCATTCGTCGCAATGTAGACGTAAGATGTTTTTGACATACCCTCAACCATGTCATTGCGAGGAGCGAGCTGAACGCTACTTGACTTATTCAGGCAATATAGTACTCTCTCAATAGATTGCCATGAAGGTTCATTTCAAACGGCGCAACACTTTCCACACAAGGAGAAAACCATGGGTTACTTCGTCGTACTTAATTATGATCTTAGCAAACTCATAGAAGCAGTAAATAAGTTGATGAGAGAAGGATGGGTGTGCCAAGGCGGTGTCAGTGTCAGTGTAGATTCTCATAGTTCTCAGTACTACTTTCTACAAGCAATGATCCATACGAATCGTATCACCAAGTAATGATCCATACATAAGCAATACGTACAAGAATCACCAAGGGTTATCGCGCAAACACGCGCGGTAACCTTTTTTATATGGTTGATGACATGCTGATTATGGCGCCTTGAATGTCATTGCGAGGAGTCCCGTACTCGGGACGACGCGGCAATCCTATCGTCGCGCTAAAAGTCTGTTACTGACAACAAGCCCCCACGCGGCAATAAGATTGCTTCACCCTTGAGTACAAGGGTTCGCAATGACATTACACATTCCACTTGCTGTTTTTAATGATAGTCTGGTACTTCTCCCCCTCCATAACAAGAATCTTGGAAAGCCGCGAGCCGAACGCAAGCGCGTCCTCGCGCGAAAGCCCCAAACGGTCCTCCAGGATAACTTTCAAAAGCCGCGCAAGGTATTGGGGGGCTCCCGGATTCATGCGTATGCCAGCTATGTTATCATCCCTGCCCGCCTTTTTCAAGTCATCAATAACGAGCTTTGCAAAGCGCGGGTCCTCTACAAGGTTATCAAGCTGGCGCAGTTGGGCAAGGAGCAGGAGGGACGCGAGCGTATTAGAGGCATCCTGCGCCTCAATATGCCGCAAAGCGGTTTCAAACAGTGTTTTTGCGTTGCCGCTTATTGAAATAAGCATCTTTTGAGAGCGGGACGCAATGTCGGCATACAGTGGCAACGCGGCTGGTTGGCCGCCTTCAGTTTCAGTGCGTGCCGAGAATGTTGCAGGCGCTAATTTTGACACCGCGCCTAAATCAATCTGCTGTCCATCCGCCAGCAAATAATGTCTTCCGCCCGGATCCGTAAAAAAAATATCCTCTTCAAAACCCCGCGCGTCGTATGAAGACGTTTTGACAAATTCGTAAAAATTGAAAAAACGCTGCGCAATATTTTTTTCCAAGACCGACAGCTTATGTTTGCTGACAAATTCGTTCAGCTGATAGTTCTCCACCGGAGATTGACCCAGCGCGCTGTCGTATTCTTTAAGCCATGCGCTGATTGTGCCAAATTTTCCAGAAAATGAAAACTGCTTGGTCAATATGGTTTCGTTTTCGTGCAGCGCGTTAAACACGCCCTCGCGAAATCCATCGCGCTCATCCAAAGATTCAAGCAAAAGACGGCTCTTGAGTTTGGTAATTATGTCTCCATAATTCTCGTCCGCTAAAATCAGCCCCACATCCGCCTCGCGGGCGAAATGCGCCAGATCTTGTTTAGTAAGGCTTAAAAACGCAGCATAATAAAGCCAGGTTAGAACCGGCACATAGGGAGCTGAAAATGTTCCAGATCCAGCCAACAACCCGCGCAATGTCTGAAGCAGTCGGTACGCAAACGCGGTGCGCGTGTACACCACGGCAATGGCAGTCCGTTTTTCCCATTCCAGAAGCGCCTTTGGATCGGCAATGTCTTGGGGGATGCCCGCCAAAAGGTTCTTGCGCAGTGTTTCCTGCTCGGCAAAGGATAGGTTGTCCAGATTAAAATTCACCATATGCTAGGCGCTACGCCTGCGGCCGACGTCCTCTAAAATCCCGGCTCTGTGGGTCTGACGCGCGGAACTCTGGAGAACCGGGCAACACGATTGATGGCCCCGCAGATGCTTCGGGCGAAGGCTGTTGAGGCGGATTCGGAGACGCAGATTCAGAACTCCCGTTGCCGCCGTTTTCTTCCGATGCGACAGCAGTAGATAATTTTACATCAAGCGTGCGCTCGTCCACATTTTCCACAAACCTTGAAATTTGCTTTGTAATACGGTTCACATCCTGCGCCAAACCATTGGTTTCCTCGTTGAGCCGCGCCTGTTCAGCCGGATCAACCGCTTGTCCTAGCGCGGCTCTTGAAGCCTCCAGCGCACTCTTAATCTGTGTTAGTTTGTTCCTTTGCTCCTGTAAAAGCTGGCGCGGCGTCTTTTGTATATCCTCTCTGGTTGCTCCCTGCCGCTGCATATACTGGCTCACCGTTCTTGTCTTCGCCTCCTGAGAAATACGCGGGCTGAAAGAATACGCATAGCCAAGCATATTATCCTCAACATAATCCCGCTGGGCGCGGCTTCGGCTTTCTATATTAGGATCATACATATTCGGATACTCGCGCGGCGCAACCCCGCCCATGAGCGCGCCGGATGCATCCGGCCGCAGGTTCAAGTTCCGTTCTGAAATGCCCGGAGCGGCAAGCAAGACCAAGTTCTGACCCACAGTATTCAAGTCAGCGGCATAGGTGCGCATGCCGTTTTTATCTCTAATCTCGTTGCGAAGGCCCGAAGGATGCGTTCGCCACAAATCCGGAGGGTTGATGTTCCGCATCTTTCCCATGACATTATTGTTATACGTCTTAAACCCTTCTTCGGAATACAAGTCCGCAAAATCGTATTTCCCGCTGTCTGCATCAAATCCAGCCAACGCAAACCCCGCAAAATTCTTATTCTCCAGCGCCACCCCGCTCAAACGTGAAGCAAATTGTTTGGCTTCATCGCTCTCTCCGAGAAGCATCTTCATGGCTTCAACACGGGCAAACGGGCTGTCTGTGGCTGTCTGCGGCTTGTGTTCCGCATACTGAAGTTCCAAGGGCCTCAAAATCTCCCGAGCATGATTCAAATCTTTTTTAATTCCAAAAATTTCCTCATCTGGCGCGCCTTCTTCCACAGCTTGCTCCAGTTTCTCTTGAAGCCCCAAGTATGCATCAGCGCGAGCACGGCCTTCAGACGTTAATACCTGCTCAAACTTCTCAATCACTCTGCGGTGGATTTCCTCGCCAATGTCCCGCTCGTCATTAAACCTTGCCGTGGAAAGCGTAACTTCGTTCTGGTCGTTTTGCCCCCATACATTGATGAGCGCGCCCTTGGTTTCTTTGGTGTTTTGCGCATGGCCGCTTTGGGCAACCCTGTACACCGGCTCCAAAAACGCCTCGGATGTATTATCGCTCTCTTCCCGCTGTTTTTTCGCCTCTTCGTTGGCGAGGGCCATGACGTGCCTAAATTTGTAGTTCGTGTCTTTGTTGTCAATCACTTTATGCAGCACATCCCTGCCCGCGCCGATATACGGGGCTGTAACGTTTTTCTCGCGCGATTCAGAACGTTCTTTCCAACTCTGTTTTGCAGTACGCAATAGAATCCCTTGCTCGGCCAATCGTTGAGCGCCCAAACCCAAACGGGTTTTGCCAAAAATCCTGGCTCCCAGCTGTCCCAATCCTTTGCTTACCGCAGGACTGATCTTTTCATCAAGCCTGCGCCCTGCAAAACGCCCAAAGGTGGGAGCGACTTTTTTTCCGCCTTTCCACGCCCCAGCCAAGCCCAATGCGCTCCCCACCCCCCCGGTTGCAACCCCCAGAGCCGCCAGTTTCCCGAGCTTGATGCCGCCGCTCTTGATGCGGCTCAAAGCGCCCTCGGCAAGGCCCGAACCCTTGATGGCCATGCCGCGCGCAACCATGAGCGAGTAGATGAGCAGAGCAATGGAGATGCCGTAGGAGAGGAGTTGGTCGCTTCGGGAGATGCCGGAGATTGCCGCGGCCGTGTTCCCGGACACGTCAAAAAATCCGGTTTCGCCCTCTGCCTGGTAGAACCCATGCTGCTGGGCAAGATTCTGGCCCGGAGCCACGCCCGCCATGACGGAAAAAGAGAGCCACAGCCAGAACGCCATGATAGGCCCCACGAACGCGTAGCGCACCAGCTTGTTCCACCACTCTTTGAACAAATGCTCGGCACCGGGAGTTGCGGCCATTAAAAACGCGAGCGGAGCCAGCACAATGAGGATCCAGAGGTACATGATGCGGATCAAAAACATCAGCACAATGGTGCCCACCACCATCACGGCGATCACGAGCAATATGACCGCAAGGATGGACGCGACCGCAACCGCGGTGTCTGTGATGCTCTCATCAGCCGCAAACTCGCGGTACGAGAGCATCTGGGAAAGCCCGAGCCCGTTCACCAGATTCCCGGCGGCCACGTCCTTGAAGCCGTTCACGAACGTGATCATGATCACCTGGCTTGCGTCAATGATCAAGCCGCTGATGGTCTTGGAAAAGTTGATGACCACCGCCACCATCAAGAGCTTGGGCAATAGGCGCTTCCACTCGTACTTCTCAACCCCCAAAATAGTGGCATAGGCGATGGCGATAAAGATGACGAGGAACGCCATGTTCGCGAAATCCCGCATCAAAATCCAGCCCCGCGTAACCGCCGGGGCCATGAGAAAGTCGTTGTACGCGACAATCACGAGCAAGAGATCAATCATCACGATCAAAAGCTTGCCGGCAAGCTCAATGATGATTGATGCGATGTACGCGAGCGTGCCCGCCACAAATCCCAGCTCCTGCGCGAACGCGGGGGCTGTAAGCGCGAACACGCCAAAGGCGCCCATTATCAAACCCGCGAAAATCTTTCTCTGTTTCGGCAAAACCATGATGAGATTATACCACAAACCCTACTCTTCCACCAAGCCCCGCAGGGCGGTGATTGCCGCGCGCGTCTGGAAGTCGTCGGGAGCGACTCGGGACTCAAGATCAGAGAGCTGTGCCGCCGCGTCTTCGGCGCGGCCAAGCGCGATAAACGCCTGGGAGAGCTCAAAGCGCGCCTGCAGATGGTTCGGGTTCTGCTGGATCGCGGATTCGTAGTACAAAACCGCCTGTTCCGCGTTCCCGGCTGCCAACGAGAGCGTGCCGGCCTGGTATGCAACGCTTACAGACTCGGAAACGTGCGGCAGGAGCAGTGCGAGCGCTTGCTCGTTTTGCCCGGCCTGCGCAAGCTGGGCGGCGCGCTCAAGCACAAGCGGAATATAGGTCCCATCAACCACAAGCCCCTGCTCCGCGATCCGGGCCGCCTCATCCGGATTGTCCGCAACCAAACGGTAGAACTGCGATGCTTCCAGGCGCAGGATGAGATTGCGCGGCAGGCGCGGCAATGCGGCCTCATAGAACGCGGCCGCCTGTTCCATGGCGTCATTCTGGAGCCGTTGTTTCTCGTCATTCTGGAGGCCGCTGCTGCGGCCGATAGAATCTCGCCGGTTGTTCACGGAGATGCTATCGGCGAGTACGCCTCCAGCATGACGCGCTATAAGCCAGTGGTCAAACCCGGAGAGCGATTCGGAATCCGCCGAAATGTCCGGAGGCTCTGGGAACGCGATGAGCCGGACCGCGGAAACCGTTCCAAACATTCCGAAAAGCGCGAGCGCGGCAACGAACGAGCGCGCCGGAATGAGTCGGAGGCGCGTGGTAAGAAACAAGCTGTGCGCACGCCGCGCTTCGGATTCCGCGAAAACTCCCGCCACCCCCGTACCCCCTCCTCCGGCAGGAGAGGGAATGCCTCCCGAACACAGCACAACCAAAAGCCCGGCAGTAAAAAGGCCCATGAATGACAGCGGAATAAACGCGAGCAGTACGAGCCACCCGAAAAGCGCCAAAGACCATCTTCGCCGCGAGAGTTCGCCCGACCGCTCGCGGGATTCCGGACCCAAGCGCTTGAGCCTCCGACGCGAAAAGAAAAACGCGTACAGAGCCGGGATAAAGCCAAACGCGGCAAACGCGGCCAACAGTAACGGTCCGCCTTCCCACAGCAGCGCCGCGTACGCACCCGGCAAGCCCGGAGCCCGGGCAATTTGTTCCACATCCACGAGCTCTGCCAAGGACCAGAACCCTTCGTTCGCGCGCCCCAATCCCGCGCCAAGCAGTCCAAACTGCGCAATGCCGTGTTCAACGTACCGGCTCACAGCTACGGAAACGGGAACCGTTGAAAAGCCTCCCCGAATGTACGAAAACACCGCCGGGTACACTGCCGTGGCAACATACAGCGCAACCAGCGCAATCCCTGTCCTGCCTTTCAGGCGCGCGAGCAATGCCCGCTCCTGCGACAAGAGCAGGACAAACCCAACCAATCCAAACCACGCTACGGGCCCGGTGTTCAAGTAGAGGTCAAAACGCGACGCCGGGTGCGCGGCAAAAATGACAATGACAACCGCACCCAAGCCAAGCCCAAGCCACGAGAGAAGCGACGAGCGCCACGTTATCTGGTCCCGGCCGAACGCGGCGCGGATACTCCAGGCGAGCCACCACACGCCAACCAAAAAAGCAACCGCCAGGGCGCGGAACGCGTCCGGGGATGCGCCATACCCGAATATGACAAACAACGGCAGCCACACCACGAGCCGCATCCACACCGCCAAAAACCTTGTTGCGCCGCGGTCCAGTGCGCGTTGGACGTGGAGCCAGTCAACATCCACGCGCCGATGCGAACCTAAAATCGCGTCAAGCATACCGCGCGATTTACCGGAACGCGAAGTGGAATTCCTTGCCCAGCGCCTCCCCGAACTTGTAGAGCGTATCCAGGGTGATGTTCTGCCTGCCGCTCTCGGCGCGGGAAATAAACTCGCGTTTGACCCGCATCTTTTTGGCCAGCTTCTCCTGCGACATCCGCGCGACTCTGCGCGCTTCGCGGAGCTCAATGGCTGCCTTGAGATAGCGCGCGCCTTCTTTAATTTCTTCCCGCTCTTTTTTGGAATACCGCTCCAAAACTTTCTCGCGCAGGACCAGTTCGCCGCGCTCTATTGCTTTTTTTACTTTGTAGCTATTCATAATCCTGCAATCTCCTTTCTGCAAGTTTAATATGTTTAACAGGTGTTCGTTGTGTCTTTTTTTGGAAAAAATGCAGTATCACAATGTTCGGATGTCCGAGGTACGCATAGAATCCCCGGTACGTTCCCTCGTGCATCACGCGAATCTCAAAAATATCTCTCGTAATTTTTCGCGCATCCGGAAATGCATCCCGGCAGGGATGGTATGCTGACGGAATAACCGCCCTCCGGCGCTTCCTCGAATACGGCTGTGTAATTATAAACAGTAGTCCTGTTCATATACTGTCACCATATCACAGTATACGGCAATGAGCAACCTCCCCTGCTCCATGCACGTAGGTGATGTTGAGGCGGAGATCCTATCGGGTGTGAGTACACACCCTCCAGGATGACGGGCTATTTCCCGTTGACAACTATTTTCCCGACCTGTGACACGGATATGATAATGTCCTAGTTGAGGGAAATAGAAATGTCCTACCTGGTGTAGGATGATACTGTTAATCAGTAGCAGTATCATCATATGGCA